>JACRDV010000094.1 GCA_024860865.1 Methanobacteriota archaeon
AGAAAAATGACGATAAAGGATTATGCAAACATGTTCCAGGTTAACAAAAGGACCGCTATCAGGGATATGCAAAAACTGGTCAAACTTGCCTTTGTGGAAAAGCACGGCGAAAGACGTGGGGCATATTTCATCGGGAAATGAATGTCACCAAAAGATGGAAAATGTCACCAAAAATGTCACCAAAATCTCTGGCTCTTTTCTGCCCTGACCGATGTAAACAACAGTATTTTCTTGTTGCCCGGTCTTGCTATTTGTTCCTCTTTGTTCGCTGAATCCGAACGTGGCAGTTGTGGCAAATGTGACAAAATAGGAGGGATATACATCAAGCGCGTGCTAGACGAGATTCGATTCTAACTTGTTCCGTTTGCTTATAGGATTTTTCTTGCCCTTTTCCAAGCCTCTCTTTCCACGTAGTTCACCAGCTCTTGGACGGTCCGGAATTCACACACAATCTCGATCACCTCCTTTCAAATTTTGTTGAGAACGTTTCGCAAGGATCTCCTCAACTTTCTTTTGGATCAGCTGCTCGATCGTTTCGGGAGTCATCAATTTCAGGAACTCCCTTTCCTTTTCATCAAGCTTAAGTGCGGCTTTCAGACTCAGGGGCTTCCTGCGCTTCAAACAGAAATCCGCCTCGGGGGCATTTTCATGTCCGCAGATCTGGCACGACTGGGTTTTGGGCTGCTCGTGCTCCCTTTTCTCGTCCTCGCCGAGTTTCCCGTACATTTTCAGAATGGCCTCGTCGGTATCCCTTCCTGAAAGGCTTATCTTGACAATAAATATGAGCACCTCCCGAAGTTTGTATTTTGCCGATAATATTATCGGGAAATCGTGCGGTTGTTCGAACGATAATTTAAATAGTTGATTATTCAACTATATAGTTGACAAGTCAACAGTTGATTAATATGTTAAACGAAACCGAACTAAAGATATTGTCGGCTTTCTTTCCAGAAGGAACAGAAAGAACTACCAAAGAAATAGAAGAACGTTCAAGTTACTCCCATGAACGTGCTTATTCTACGCTCAAGGTTTTAGAAGAGAGAGGAATTTTATTGAAAAAGACAGTGGGAAAGGCACTTGTTTATTCCATCAAGAAATTTGATGACCTAGTTTATCTTTGCTTTACTTATTATTCAATAAACAGAAAGAGCAGTTTTGTTAAAAAATACCCTCATGCATGGAAAGCGATTGAAGAATTTATTAACAAAACAAAGCTGGAAATGGTTGTATTGTTTGGAAGCTACTCTAAAGATGAGGCAAATGAAAGAAGCGACATAGACGTTTTATGTATTAATGGAAGCTCAGAAACCGAAAAAATTGCTTTATCTTTAAGGCATAAGTACAATTTGAGAATAAGCCCCGTTGTTGTCAGTAAAGAAGATTTCAAAAATATAAAGAAGGATAATCCAGAGTTATGGGAAGAGCTTGTAAAATTTGGAATTATCCTGAAAGGGCAAGAATTATTTTATGATTTAATTTACGGGTGATTAAATGGAAAAGGGTATCAGTTGGTTCATTCAGGAAGGATTGCTGGCAAAAACGCCATTCATACAAAAATTGACTCAGAAATTCATTGACAAGGCGAAGAACAACCTCATCACGTTGAGCATTCTTTTTGACCTTCATAATAACAAGGGAGTAAGAGATGCTCTTAATGTCCCTGAAGAATATGATTCAAGCGAATGGGTTGTAGTCTGCGCTTACTATGCAATGTATATGGCAGCATCAGCAGCACTCGCCAAAATAAATTACAAAAGCAAAAATCACACAGCAACAGTTCTTGCTCTCGAAACGTTTTTTGTAAAGAAACAATTACTGGAAGAAAAATACTTGAAAATGATTGAGAAGGCGCAGTTGGAAAAAGAGTATGTGGATAACTTGAATCTTGCGAGAGACAGAAGAGAGATTGCACAATACAGTGTCACAAAAGAAACGACAAGAAAGATTGCTGAAGAAATCAAGGAAGATGCTTACAAGTTTGTGGAAAGGATAGAGAGATTAATTGATAGTCTAAGTTCGGGTGTTGTTGAAATATGACAATCAAAAAATTCGCTTTATTGAAATGGGCATTCTGGATAATCATTTTTCTAACAGCCATAAGTACAATTTCAATCATATATTGTAACCACAAGGGTTTGATAATGAGTAATGAAACTGATGCTACTTTTTCAGACACTATTTTTTCAAACGGTCTGAGCCTTATTTTTAGCATTATTGGTTTTCTTGTAGCACTAATCCTTTTTTTAGTGCAGTATATAGGAACAAAGTTTGATTCTCACGAACTTGAGAAATCCCCAACATCAAATAAACTTCATATATAATTTTCAATTTCATTGCACTATACATCAAGCTGTTATTTCCTTATACATTGATCAGCCCAAAAATTTGGCGAGTTCCCTTATGGTGAATTCCTTCTCTCGATATCTCCAAAGCGTTCTAAGAACCTTTACTTTTACCCTGGAACCTAACAGCATTTCAATTAAATCATGAAACCGCATGGCTATCACTGTAAACTAAAGTTTCCATATGGAAACAAAAGTAAAAAAAACTTTCGCACCAAAAGAAAAAAAGGGAAGATGCGGGAGAGAGTGGAGACATCGCCAGCTCTTGGGGGGTTCAAGTCCCACCGCACCATCTTCAGATGACAAAAAAGCAAGAAATCAACGACATCTTTAGACATAAAAAGTAGGATTAATTGTTGAACGCATTCAAAGTACTTAACGCTTTTTTGCACTAACCTAACGAAAAAAACTTTTATCTTATGAATTATATCCTACAAGCTTATTAAGTAGAATTTATCTTGAAGAAAGAGCCCAATTAAAGAATAAGCTGAGAGGTTAAGAAGAATCTGGGAGGAGAAAAATGCCACCAACCGGTCCAACTAATCCAAGGCTACGCAGACTCATTGTGCTGCTGCAGAGGAAATCCCGGAAGGAGAAAGCCGCTATTTGGAAAGACTTATCTAGAAAACTCGAACGTCCGAGCAGAAAACGCGCTGAAGTTAACATCAGCAGGATTGCTCGCTTTACAAATCAGAATTCTATAGTAGTTATACCGGGCAAAGTTTTAGGAGCTGGAACTATCAAACATCCAGTTACAGTTGCCGCAGTTAAATTTTCAAAAGAAGCAAAACGGAAGATTGAGGCAGCAGGAGGGCAGTGCTTGCCGATTGAATTTTTGTTGGATAAAAATCCGAAGGGTTCAAGAGTCACTATCATGGAGTAATTTTTATGGAGCTTATAATCGATGCTGATGGATTAATTTTAGGCCGAATGGCAAGCTTTGTTGCTAAAAAGTTGCTTGAAGGAAATAAAGTCTTTATTTTAAATGCTGAAAATGCTATTATATCTGGTTCACCTAGAACTACCTTTGAAAAGTACAAACGAAGAATTGATCGCGGTGGAATTTCTAGGTCTGGGCCATATTATCCAAGGAGGCCGGATCTTTTAGTTAAGCGCGCTATTAGGGGCATGCTTCCATATAAACAAGAGAAAGGTCGGTCTGCCTTGAAAAAATTGCGGGTTTACATTGGAGTTCCAGAGGACCTTTCTGATAAAAAAGCTGAAAGAATTGCCTCTGCTGATGCAAAAAGGCTAAGTAGAGCTAGGGTTATTAAAATTGGAGAGCTTTGCCACCACTTGGGTTGGACAGGGGGTAAAATTGGTTAAGATAGTTCATGTAAGTGGGAAAAGAAAGACCGCTATCGCTAGAGCTACGGTTAAAAAAGGCAGTGGAGTAGTGAGAGTTAATAAGAAATTAATCGATATTATTCAGCCCGAACTTGCTAAGTTAAAATTAATGGAACCCCTCGTTGTTGCTGCTGATGCCGTTCAGAAAGTAAATATTGACGTGAGCGTAGTTGGCGGAGGAGTAATGGGTCAAGCTGAAGCTGCTCGAACTGCGATTGCTAGAGGGTTAGTAGGTTGGGATTCTAAACTCAAAAAAAAATTCCTTGAGTATGATAGAACCTTGTTAGCAGGAGACCCAAGACGGAAAGAACCGAAAAAAACCGGAGGCCGTGGAGCCAGAAAAAGGCGGCAGAAATCATATAGGTGAAATTATGATCATTCCAATTAGGTGCTTCAGCTGCGGGAGTTTAATCGCAGATAAGTATGAAAAATTTTTAGAGCGCGTAAAAAAAGGTGATGAGCCTAAAAAAGTTTTAGATGAACTAGGATTGAACAAATATTGTTGCCGTAGAATGATAATTAGTCATGTTGAATTAATTGATGAAATTGCAAAATTCCGAGAGATCATGTAACACTCATTGAAAACTTTTAAATCACATGGACTTTTAAGTAACTCCTTTTTAATCTTAATCAGAAAGCTTTTACATAATGAAGCTTTAATTTCATTTAGTGGGGCCGTAGGGTAGCTTGGTCCATCCTACCAGCCATAGAGACTGCCAAGAAAGAGCAGTTCTCAACTGGAATGGGGCGCTGGTGATTATTTATAAATTAACCAGAAACTCGAGTTCAAATCTCGACGGCCCCACCAATTTAGGAAGGGATTCTAATTGCGGAAAGGTAAGCTCACTCGCTTTGAAAAAGCAAGAATAATTGGAGCACGAGCTTTACAAATTGCTATGGGTGCACCAAGCCTTATTGATGTTCCTGCACATATTAAAAATCCAATCGATATTGCACAATATGAAACTAAGAAGAGGATGTTACCTATTACCGTTCGACGTATGCTAGGACATAAATAACATGGAGGGAAAATCCTGGCGAAAATCGAGCAGATTGTTGCAAGAAAAATTTTTGATAGCCGCGGCAATCCAACAATTGAAATCGATGTTTTAACAAAAAATGGATTTGGCCGTGCAGCTGCCCCCAGCGGGGCGAGTGTTGGGAAGTATGAGGCTGTAGCTTTCCTAGACGGTGGAGTCAACCAAGCTATTAGAATAGTCAAAAAAAAAGTTGCACCCAAACTAGTTGGCATGAATGTTATTGGTCAAGCAGCAATTGATCATATACTTCGTGAAATTGACAATACTAACAATTTTAGCAAAATTGGTGGAAACACAGCCATAGCCGTTTCGTTAGCAGTTGCAAAAGCTGCTGCAAACGCGAGTAGAGTCGCTCTTTTTAAGTATCTAAGCAAATCTGCAGTTACTATTCCATTCCCCCTTGGAAATATAATCGGCGGTGGAGCGCATGCTGGCGGTAGAACTCCCGATATTCAAGAATTTTTAGTGCTGCCAGTTGGTGCTAAAAATGTCCGCGATGCAATTCATGCAAATGCTTTAGTTCATAAGAAAACTAGAGAGTTAATTCAAAAAAGTGATCCGCAATTTTCTAACGGGAAGGGTGATGAGGGAGCCTGGGCTCCTAATATAAAAAGTGAGACAGCGCTAGAGATTCTTTCAAAAGCGATTGATCAGGTGGGTTTAGAAACTGGTATTAATATTAAAATTGGTTTAGACGTTGCAGCATCAAGACTTTGGATGAAAAATTATTACCACTACTCACGAGAAAAAAGGAACTTTACGATAGAAGAACAGTTGGAGTTCATTCAAAGTCTAATCAAAAGATATTCAATTTACTACGTTGAGGATCCTATAGAGGAAGAAGATTTCATCAATTTTTCAAAGTTAACTAAAACTGTTGGTTCCAAGACGCTAATTTGTGGCGACGACCTGTTTGCGACAAATATCGAAAGATTAAAAGAAGGAATTAAAAACAAATCAACTAATGCAATTTTAATTAAGCCAAATCAAATTGGGACTTTAACTGAGACCATTCAAACAATTGAATTTGCAAAGAAAAACAAAATCATGCCTATTGTATCGCATAGGTCAGGTGAAACAACTGATGAAAGCATAGCTCACATTGCTGTTGCTTTTGATTGCCCAATAATCAAAACTGGAGTCGTTGGTGGAGAGCGAATTGCCAAACTGAATGAATTAATCAGGATTGAAGAAATGACTGGTGCAAAGATGGCGAAGTTGCCAATAAAGTAATTCTCTTCTCACAGGAACGGATATCAATAGAACAAAAGATTTTTTCGCTCTTTTTTAGGAGAAAACTTTATACGTTTTGAAGAATATTTTAAAAATCTTAAGATATTCTGAATTTGGAGGTTAAAAATGCCTGAGGAAGAGGTAGTTGTAGAGGGTGCCCTTCTAATACCGCTAGAAAAATACCTTGAAGCAGGTATTCACATAGGCACTCAGCAAAAGACTGGAGATATGGAGCCTTTCATTTATCGTGTTCGTTCTGATGGATTGTATGTTCTTGATGTGAAGAAAACTGACGAACGAATTAGAGCCGCTGGGAAGCTCCTTTCAAAGTATGACTCAAAAACAATTCTGGCCGTATCTGCTCGACAATATGGTCAAAAGCCAGTTCATAAATTTGCTGAAATTGTTGGAGCAACTGTTATACCTGGCAGATTTGTCCCTGGCACTCTAACTAATCCGAGCTTTAAGGGATTCATTGAGCCAGAAATTCTGCTAATTAGTGATCCTAGAGGGGATGCTCAGGCCCTAGAAGAGGCAAAACAAATTGGAATTCCAGTAATAGGTCTCTGCGATACTAACAGTTCTACTGCGAATATTGACCTGATCATCCCTTGCAACAATAAAGGCCGAAAAGCGTTAACTCTTGTATATTATTTGCTTGCTAGACAAATTATGCGAGAGCGCAATTTGATACCTGTTGAGGCCGAGCTCAGCGTTCCCATGGAAGCTTTTGAAAGTTAGCTCAAGAAATTTTAAATCTTAAGGATTAGCTATTCTTTTCAGGGATGCTCGTGAAGATTAGAAGGCCAGCTGTATCTGGTCAATTTTATTGGTCAGACCCCAAAGATCTCCTTGAACAAATTAGCGATTGTTATAAACATATACTTGGTCCAAGAAATTTGCCTGAAACAAAAGCAGGGCCAAGGAAAATTGTTGGGGCTGTTGCGCCTCATGCAGGTTATATGTACTCCGGCCCAGTGGCGGCCCACACCTATAATGAGCTTGCAGCTGATGGTATACCAGATACTGTTGTAATTATTGGTCCAAATCATACGGGCGTAGGTTCAGGCGTTGCTATAATGGTTGAAGGTGCTTGGCAAACGCCATTAGGAACGGTTGAAATCGATTCTGATTTGGCAAAGCAAATCATAAAGAAAAGTGAAACGATAGATTCAGATGAAACAGCTCACTATTCTGAACATTCAATAGAAGTTCAGCTTCCATTTTTGCAACACATCTATAATGAAAAGTTCAAGTTCATTCCAATTTGTATGATGATGCAAGATCTAGACACAGCAAGGGAAGTTGGAAAAGCTATTGCTGTAGCTGCTAAAGATAAAAATGTCGTTATCCTGGCAAGTACAGATTTTACTCATTATGAATCTCAAAAAATTGCTCTTGACAAAGATTTGAAAGCAATCGATGCTATCATTAACTTAAACGAGACAAAATTAGTTGAGCGAGTTATTGGTTTGAATATATCTATGTGTGGATATGGTCCAGTTGCTGCAATGATTGTTGCTGCTAAAAATTTGCAAGCTAAAGAAGGTAAATTATTAAAATATGCAACCAGTGGCGACATAACTAATGACTACTCACATGTAGTAGGCTATGGTTCAATTGCGATAAGAAAGTAAGAAATTCAAACTAAGGAATTTTCTCTATTTTGGCAACCAGAAAAGAAATTTTCAAATATATTTGTTTTATTTATTTCGTATTAAAAACAACATTGTTTAATTAAATGACAAAATATTTAAATATTCTTAAAAATTAAACTAAGAACGAAAGTAGCTCGGTTAATGAAAGAGTCCTCTCCAAAGGTGCAAAAAATGCAGGAGAAAATTGAATATGAAGATGTTATTTTAGGAGAAATAGAAGATTTAAGAAAGAGGATAATTGAACAACGAAAATTGTTAGAGGAGTTACGAGAAAGAATTGATACAGAGATGAAATTCGACTTAGAAAAATTAAAAGTTATAGAAAAACTTAGAAAAGAAAGATCAAATTTTATTCCAACTTAAATAAGAAAAACAATAAGGAGAAAAAGATGGTGAGTAAAGAAGAATTAGAAGAGAAATTAAAAGAAGCAAAAACAGTTGAAGAGAAATTAAAAATAATGATTGAAACAGATGAAACTATTTTAAAAGAGCTTAAGGAGCAGGGAGAGATGCTTGAAGAGCAAGGGAAAAGACTTGAGGAACAAAGAAAGAGGCTTGAGGCTCTTAGTTTTCAAACAAAAACCATCAAGGAATTATGGGGACTCTCTGTTGCAGAAAAAGCTATCGCAGCACCAACAAACCCTGGAAATAAATAATTGAAAATCTATTATTAAGTTATTTATTTGAAATGGTTTGAATCGATTGGGAATTCTTTATACAAAAGAAGACAAAAAGCATAAGTTTTCAAAAATCTATTATTAAAATTATTTTGAAAAATTTCCGTAAGTCTTTATATTTGAACGCATATGCTTGATATTATCGAAATATTTGGCGTCCGAATGACTTTAGAATTCTTTTTTGACTCGAGGGGTTCTTTTTCAAAATCTTCGCATTAACTCTTTTTCCTAAAGCTCGGTAATAATGAAGTAGAAAAAGAAAAAAGGAAAAAATAAAAGAATATGCGAGTTTTCTAAATTTGTTCATAATAAAGCGGAATTAAAAAAGCGGTATTATTGGTCACATGATCAATGCCATAAGTTTTTTCTTAATTTTAACATTTTAGTATAAACAAATCTAAAATAGCCTACATTTGATATTTAAAAAAGTGAAAGAAATGATAACTAGCTCAGCTCCAGGGAGTGTCAAACTTTTTTCAGAGCATGCTGTAGTTTATAACAGGCTTGGAATTACTGGGGCATTCGATAAGAGAGCTTATGCAAAAGTTTCTATTTCTGAAAAAAAAGTTAAAATACATTTAAAAGATTTTGGGGTTCAAAAAGAACTATCTGAAAAAGAAGTTGAAAAAATTTACACATCTATAAAAGAACTAATGAATAGAGAAGCAACCGAAGATATACTAAGGCTAGCTAAGAAAGATATCGCTTTGCCACATGTTTTCATTATAGGGAATATTTTTCAAAAATTTGGGTACACCCCACTAAAAATTGAGATTCGATCTGAAATTCCAAGAAAGTCTGGTCTTGGATCCAGCGCAGCTGTTTTTGTAGCTTTGACTTATGCCATAAATAAAAATCTAAAACTAAAACTAAACAAAGAACAGATTGTAGAATTAGCAAATGAAGGGGACAAAGTTGTGCATGGAAAACCAAGTGGGGTTGATGTGAATACTTGCTTTTTTGGCGGATATATTAAATTTAAACAGTCTGAAGGCGCAAAACCTTTGGAAATAAAAACACAAGTACCTTTGGTTATCGCGGATACTGGAGTTTATAAAGATACTGGAACAATGGTTGCAGCTGTAGGAGGATTATATCAAAAAGACCCGAACGGGACAAACTCCATTTTTGATGAAATGGAAGCAATAGCGGTGAGTGGCTTAAAAGCCTTAAAAAAAGGAAATATTCGGGAATTAGGTGAACTAATTAATCAAGCTCAAGATTGCTTGAGAAAATTGGGGGTTTCATCTCCAGAAATAGAGGAATTAATTAAAATTGCAAATAATAATGGGGCTTATGGCGCAAAATTAACAGGTGCTGGAGGAGGCGGTTGTATAATTGCAATAACAGAGCAACCACAACAGCTTACCAAAATTTTCAATAGATATGGTCACAATGCTTTTCAAACAAAGTTGGGAGTAAAAGGGGTAAATTCGAAAATCTATACCAGATGAGATTATGATTATTTTAAAATTAGGCGGCAGTGTAATAACTTTTAAAGAAAAGCCCAACACAGCAAATTTCGGCGCCATAAATAGACTTGCAATAGAAATAAAAAGGGCAAACGTTAAACATCTAGTCATAGTCCACGGTGGCGGGTCGTACGGGCATATAACAGCCGCGAAATACAAACTCCATCATGGATTTAAAAGACCTGAACAGCTAATTGGAATCGCATTAACTCAGAGAGCAATGCAAGAGCTGAATAGTTATATCATAAAAGCTTTAGTTTTAAAAAATGTACCAGCTGTTCCAGTTCAACCCTCTGCTTGCACAATTACTGCAAATGGCCGAATAAAGAAGATGAATGTTGATCCAATTAAACAACTTTTGAAAAATAATATTGTTCCAGTTTTGTATGGGGATATTGTTCAAGATCTAACTCGTGGATGTGCGATACTTTCTGGCGATCAAGTTGTCAGCTATTTAGCTCCAAAATTAAGGGCAGAACGGGTAATTCTTGGATCAGATGTTGATGGTGTGTTTAAGTCAGATCCAAGGATTAATCCACAAGCAGAATTAATCAAGGAAATTACTCCCAAAACATTCAAACAAATATTTGCAGATATAGGAGGATCGACTAGAACTGATGTTACGGGTGGGATGCTAAACAAAATAAAGGAACTTATCATGCTCTCTAAAAGAGGTATTGAATCTGAAATTGTAAATGCGGGCAAACCAAACATAATAAAAAGGACTTTACTAGGTGAAAGAGGATTAGGTACAATAATTCATGGTGATTAGTTTGCCAGAAAAATTCCTAACCAGCAAAAGAAAATTCGAACATATTGAGATTTGCTTAAAACATAATGTTAAAATGCGCGAGAAAAGTACTGGATTTGAGGATGTAGAGTTTATTCATAGGTCATTACCTGAGATCAATAAGCACGAAATTGAAACATCAATTGACTTTTTGGGGCATACGTTGAATGCTCCGATTATTATTGCTGGTATGACTGGCGGACATCCAGTTGCAAAGAAAATAAATGCCGAACTTGCAAAAGCAGCTCAAGACTTGTCAATTGGAATGGGTATTGGAAGCCAAAGAGCTGCAATTGAAAATCCAAGTTTAGCCTATACATATGAAATTGCCAGAAAAGTCGCTCCTGATATTTTTTTGATTGCTAACCTCGGTGCACCTCAGCTTGTAAAAGGATATAGTATTGATGAGGCAAAAAAGGCTGTAAAGATGATTGATGCAGATGCTCTTGCAATCCATCTAAATCCGCTTCAGGAGGCTCTTCAATCAGAAGGGGAAATTGAAGCACGAGGTTATTTAAAAAATATCCAAAGGATTGCTAAAGAACTTGATGTTCCAGTGATTGCAAAAGAAACTGGTGCTGGAATTTCAGGAGAAGATGCTTTGCTATTAAAAAAAGCTGGAGTAGCAGCCATAGATATCGGAGGTGCCGGCGGAACTAGTTGGTCAGGTGTTGAATCAATAAGAGCAAAAAACAGAGGAGACAAACTCGGCGAAGAGCTAGGAAAAACTTATTGGGATTGGGGAATTCCAACTGCTGTTTCTACTGTGGAAGTTGCAGAAGCAGTTGGAAACTACTTGAAAATAATTGCAACAGGTGGAATAAGGAGTGGGCTTGATGTTGCAAAAGCACTAGCACTGGGAGCTGATGCAGCAGGGGTTGCGCTGCCATTCTTAAGCCCAGCCTATAAAGAAGGAGCTAGAGCTGTAATTTTGAAATTAAAGCAGATGATCGAAGAGCTCAGAGTTGCGATGTTTCTCGTTGGAGCTAGAAATATTTCAGAGCTAAAGCAAAGTAATGTAGTTGTGGTAGGAAAAACTGCTGATTGGTTAAAAGCGCGAGGCATTAATTTAGTAAAATTATCAAAGAGGAGAAAATAACTTGAGTGATATCCCACCCCAAATAAATTTAGCACTGGAAAAATGGGGACCATTAATAGAACAGGAAATCAAAAGAGTAATTTCTAAGGAATATCCTGTTCCAAATTTCTATGATGCGATGACATATGCTTTAGAAACAGGTGGAAAGCGAGTAAGACCTCTTTTATGCCTAGTTGTGTGCGAGAGCCTTGGTGGAGATCCAATCAAGGCATTACCGTTTGCGGCTGCTGTGGAGATGTTGCATAATTATTTGCTAGTCCATGATGATATAGAAGATCACGACAGAGTAAGGCGCGGTAAGCCCGCTGTTTGGGTGAAATATGGATTAGAACATGGAATAAATATTGGAGATGGAATGCATGCTAAGGTCTATGAGATAGTTCTCAATTCAAGGGATGTTGGATTAGATGGAAAGACTGTGCTCAAACTGATCAAAGTGATTACAGATACAACTATTTTTACAGCTGAAGGACA
>JACRDV010000093.1 GCA_024860865.1 Methanobacteriota archaeon
ACCGTTTTAATTCCTTTTTCCACATCGATGGCGTTTTGAATTGCTTTTGCAACTTCATGATAGAAATTTGCCTTAACTTCTGCTCTAACCTTCCATTCAGCTTGTTTCCCAGGAATTGACCTCTCAATTTTTCCAGCTTGGTCAATACCATATTGTCGAATTATTGCTAGATCTGCCTCTCCTTCATCCATAGTAACGACTAAAACATATGGCACTCGAACAGCTCTTTCTGCTTCTTTTAACCTTTGAAGTTGGTCCGGCTTCCAACCTTGTTCTTTCTCAATAGTTAAAACAGTTCTAGGTTCAACTTCAATTGTGTGGTGAGCTCCGATTGATTCATCGCCAGCTTCAATTGTTCCAAGGATTCTAAGCCTGTTTGTGTATTTGTGAAACTCAAGATTTTTTACTCTAATTCCAAGATAAACTGGTCTTTTTTCAAAAGCTTCTGGCCTTAGCTTATCAGGTCGTTCAATTTCGACTCTGCGAAATGTCTTTGCAAAAACAATATCTCCAAGCTCTATGACGTGGGATAAGTGCCATAGGTCATCCAAAGTTTGAGCTCTAACCTTTACTTTGTTATGATCTAAATCCTTTTCAATGACTCGCATTTTTCTCAAACTCGCAAAATCTAATTTATTGTATTTGTCTTAATTCTAAAACAAAGTCCTATTATTAGGTTATTTATTTTGAAATTTCACTGGAACCTGGAGGAAGTGCGCGCAATAAATCATCGGCCGTTATAAACTGGTGAATTAAAGCCTTGTCAGCATCAGATGCTATTTGTAAAAAAGTGCCCAGCAACTGCTTGGCAAGTTGCGCGCGATCTATCCGACCTGGTTTTAAGGTTACCCAATATTTTGCTAGTTTCTGTATGGGTTCTACAGGACCAGCTATTATTTTAGCCTCATTATCAATTTTGATTCCAATGGCTAAGCTGAGTTCGATATTGCGAATATAGTTTCTAGTCCCACGTATCATAAAAGCCCCACGAGGCAGATATTCTCCAGGTGGAGGAGTTTTTGAAACTTGTTCAGGCTTAACCCAATAAACATCGGCGGAGAAAATTCTATGTTTCCATGTACTAGCGTAGGCTGCTGCAAATTCAGCCGCTTCCTTGATGGTTTGTTCTTGTACTGGTTTTCCTTCTGTTTTTATTACAACAACCGGAGCTCCATGAGCATCAGAATGTAAGAAAAGATCCTCTGGTTGCATATATTTTTTAACTACCTCTTCATTAGAAGGTGCTCCTCGGCCACCAATAACTAAAAAACCATCAGATGAAATGAACCATCTTAATCTTTCAAACCATTGTACTTTTCTTTTTACTCGCTTTGTTGGGATTGCTTTCTCTATTTCAATTGCTGTTAATCCCATTTCTCTTAGTTTAGAAATTTCTCGCAAAGTAGCCTCGACTGCCTTTTGTGCTCCTAGGACTTTCTCTCTCTGCTTTTTGGCTTTTTTATAGAACTCCTGAGCATTCTCAGATAGCTTTTTTCTAAAATCGATGTCGACTTCAACTACTTTAGCACGATCTAGGCTCTGCAGCTTAAGTAAAAGTAACCCTTGTTTGGGTTTAACTTCTTTTATTATATTTGCCTGGGGTAATGTTTTAATTTGCTTTAAGATTTCATCCCAAGACAATTTTTTCTTCGCTTCTCCAAGCCATGCTAGCAAATTTTCTATCTGAACTTTATTGTTATAAATTAAATCTCCCATTTCTTGGAATTCAAATTCCCTCGTTTTAAATTGCTCCAAGCTTTTTTGTTGTTTTGCTAAACGTCTTTCAATATCAGCAATTTTTTCAGCAAGTTTTTGTTCTTTTAGTTTCTCAAGCCTTAGCACCTCAGTTGAGCTGAAAAATTCATCAAGGGCTTGATTGAAGTTATCGAATTGTCTTTTAGTAAAGCCAGTATATCTTGTAAGTTCAAATGGAACCACATCAAGAAATTTTTCATTTTCTAATACAATAGTTGGCATAAACTGCTTCGATTTTAAAGGCTCAAAGGTTTTTTGGATAGCTTGATAAACTATTCGTATCTCATTTGGAGTTAACTCTTGGGTGAGCTTATTCTTATCAATAGAAGCATTAGCGCATATTTCTTCAGCATAAAGACCTCCAATATTGAATTGCGTAGCTAAACAGCGAACTAAATCAGTTTTGCTAGCTTTAAAAAGCGAGGACAATCCTTCGAGTGTAATTTCAAGTGGATTAAGTTTACTTGGTGGATAACGATATTTTTCACCAGGATGAATTGTCCTATCCTTAAAGCGTTGGATTTTAAGTGATTGGATAATAGAATAATCTGAAGTTGTTAAAACAATGTTGCCTCGGCTAAACAGTTCATTAATTAAAATATATTCTGCCTCACGTGAAAATTTAAGCTCTACAATTCGATCAAAATCGAATTGGGTAATATCGATTAATCTAGCATTATCTAGATATTTTCTAAGTCCCATTGAAAAGTTGGTTGGAGTTATAGGAGCTGGTCTTGGATATTGAGTTATGTGGAGACGTTTACTCGCCTCTATAACCAAGTCTATAGTGCCTAACCCAACTTGATAAAGGCGGATTAAAATTTCATTCTCAGCAGTTTGATATACTTTCTCAACTCTCGCGCCGATAAGTTTATCTTTTAATTCCTTTACAATAACCGAAACATCAACGCTGCTTACTTCAGTCTTCATTCTTTATGCACCGGGGAATTAATGTGGATGCAGAAACTAAAACAATAGCATTGCATTCAATCAGTGGGTTTATAGCAGGTATTCTTTGCGTTATAGTTAAAACAAATTGGGTTGGAGCATTGCTTGCGTTTGGAATATTAGCTCTTTCGATATTTATTACTACTCGTGTACTGAAAATATCCACTGAAACGCTTGGTGGCAGCACTATGAGTTGGGTAGGTAATGCAATATGGCCCTTTTTGTCTATTTGGTTGGTAACGTGGATTTTATTGTATAACTTAATGTAAGGCCATTGAGAAATGGTAGATTAAAAACTTTAGACCAGTAGAACAAAATCCACTTTTAAAAAGATATTTTAAAAGTTGACTTTCTAAAGAATATTGTAATTACATCATTATGGGGGTAGTTTATGCCGCGCATAGCTGTTATTGACCGCAATCGATGTCAGCCAAAAAAATGCGGCACTGAGTGCATTAAATACTGCCCCAGAGTAAGAGCAGGTGATGAGACAGTAAAGTTTGCTGAAGATGGTAAACCTATCATCATCGAAGAACTTTGTCCTGGCTGTGGGATTTGCACTCATAAATGCCCATTTGAAGCAATAATGATCATAAATTTGCCAGAAGAGTTAGCTGAAGATTGCATCCATCAATATGGACCTAATGGTTTTCGGCTATATAGGTTGCCAATTCCAAGGTTTAGCAGTGTTACAGGTATTATCGGACCTAATGGAGTTGGAAAAACAACAGCTATCCGAGTTCTAGCCGGGGAGGTTAAGCCTAACCTTGGAAGGTTGAAGGAGAAACTAAAATGGGATGATATTATTCAAATTTTTTCTGGTACAGAATTACAAAATTATTTTACTAAGTTGGTCAACAAGCGCATTAAAGTGGTCCATAAACCACAAGAAGTAGATAAACTTCCCAGGGCTGTGCGTGGAGTAACTCACAAATTGCTTGAAAGGGTCGATGAAAGAGGAATTGTAAAAGATTTAATTGATAAACTTCAGCTAAAAGAAGTGCTTGATAGAAAGCTTTCTCAGCTCAGCGGAGGAGAACTGCAGCGAGTTGCAATTGCAGCAGCTATTGCAAAGGAAAGCGATGTAATAATTTTTGATGAACCTTCAAGCTACTTAGATATATACCAGCGTTTAAATACAGCTAAGGTAATTAGAGAGCAAGCATTATCTGGCAAAGCAGTAATTGTAATTGAGCATGATTTAGCAGTTTTAGATTATCTTTCAGATTATGTTCATGTTATGTATGGTCAACCTACCGGATATGGTGTAGTTAGCAGCCCAAAGAGCGTGAGAGTTGGAATTAATGTATATTTGCAAGGCTATCTTAAAGAAGAAAATATCAGATTTAGAAAAGAGCCAGTTAAATTTGAGGTTAGACCCCCAACCGAGCGTTGGGAAGGCGAGACGCTAGTTCGTTTTAAAAATATTGTAAAACGGTATGAAGGATTTGAAGTTAAAGTCGAGCAAGGGGAAGTTTGTAAGGGCGAAGTTATTGGCGTTCTTGGCCCAAATGCAACTGGAAAAACTACTTTTGCAAGAATTCTTGCAGGCGAAATCAAACCAAATAAAGGAACTGTTGACAAAACTGTTACTATAGCTTACAAACCGCAGTATATTACAACCAAGATCGATGAACCCGTGGCTGAATATCTCAGGAAAGCGAATCCAGATAAATTTGGCACAAGTATATACAATACAGAAATTTTAAGACCTCTTGACATTAAACCACTTTACGATAGATTGTTATCCGAACTTAGCGGAGGAGAACTCCAACGGGTTGTAATTGCAGCGACTTTGAGCAAAGACACCCAATTTTATTTACTTGATGAACCATCTGCACATCTTGATGTTGAACAAAGGATGGCTGTTGCGAAAGTCATTAGAAGAATTGCCGAAAAACGCGAAGCTGGCGCTATGGTTATTGACCATGATATTTTGTTTTTGGACTATATAAGTGATAGGCTGATGGTATTTTTAGGTAAGCCGGGTATAACCGGAGATGCATTTGGGCCATTTGATCTAAGGACCGGTATGAATACGTTTCTAAAAGAGGTTGGAGTAACATTTAGGAGAGATGAAACTACAGGGCGCCCTCGCGTAAACAAAGCCGATAGCTACTTAGATAGAGAGCAAAAAAGGTTGGGAGAATATTATTATACGGTTATAACCCCTGAGAAGAGCGAGGCATAGATACATGGGCAAACTAAAAAAGCGCAAGCTTGAGAAAAAGGGCTCTGAAAAGCAAAAGGGCAGAAATGAGAAACTTTTAGAGCAAGAAATGAAAGAGCTTAAAGAAAAACTTTCAAGTTAATAAAGATTACTCTTTTAATTAAATTATTTTTTTAAAGGAGTGGCGTGCCTCAATATAATGCCCTGTTTCTTATTTATAACAAATTGAACAATTCCAGTGGTATGGTCTGTTCTCAGCATTTTGCAAATTCTTAAATATCGATTTAGTTTTTTGCGTTCCTCAACGAGTAAGAGCTCAATTATTCCATCCTCAAAGAAAGCAAGATGGGGCATTATATCATCATAAACCCCCTTATGAAAAACATGCAGTCCTAATATATTGCTGGCGCTAAATCTAGCTTTTCGCGTTTTAATAAAATCAACTGCTGGCTTAGTTTCCATTTGAGCAAGCATTTCATTTATCGAATCTATTACATAAACCCCTTTTGTTGCTTTCCCTCCTCCAACTTCACCCCAAACATGTTCAAAGGCTTTTGCCCATTGGAGATGGTCACGAGGATTTTCAATAAAATATTCGACAGTTGATTTAGGAGGTGCTCCAGTTCTCCACGAAAAAGCATCGATAAATCGAAATTGATTTTCAGCTTCAAAACTTGAAACGTTCCAACCAAAACGCTCCATGTTTTTTCTAATTTGTAATGGGGGTTCATCAAGTGCAATATAAATGCAAGGATCGCCTTGTTTTAACCGCGCATAAATAATTTGTTGGCAAAATATAGATTTCCCAACCCCAAGATCACCAACTACCAATATGCTTGCTCCTTTAGGAATTCCTCCTTCAATTAAATCGTCAAGTCTTGAGACTCCTGTTTTTACTCTTTCAATTTTTGCTTCAATTGCTTGAATTAACTCTTGTTTAGTAGGTAAACCTGTAAATCTAATAGTTCCATCAATAATAATAGTTGGAACTTTTTTTATATCGTAGCGCAATGCTTCCTTAGGATCCTTCAAAAGGTCATAAACTTTAACCTCTACCTGATCTTCAAAAGTTTTAGCGATATCGTTCACTAGACTTAATGCTTCTGGGGAAGCAACATCTATTTCTGATTTAAAAACTTCCAGTAAAACAGCCATTTTCTAATCACTTAATTACAAAATAGCAAAGTCGGCAAATAACTTTTTGGTAAACAGTTGTATACTGATTTTAAACCGAGAAAAAAAGATTATTATTCAATTCATTCATAGCTTTTGGAAATGCTTCAGCGAACTTCTCTACATGTTTTGTTGGTATTGAAAAACTAACTCTTAAATAACGATGGCCAAATCGCTTGCTTGTATAACTCCCTTCTCTGGTAAATATATTGTATTTTTCAAGCAAATGGCTCATTATATCGATTGGGCGAATACCAGTGTCGAGGAGGTCTATTACAAACATGCTAGCTTGTGCTGGATAAATTGGCAAAAATGCTTTCGGTACTTTTTCAACAGCATCTTTAATTAATTTCTGATTCTCACGGGTTTCTTTTTTAATTAAAGGCAACCATACTGGCTTAGTTTTTAATGCAGCTAGGGCGACCCTTTGAGAAAGGAAATTTGTTCCCAAATCATTTATTATAAAATTTTTAGCATTATTAACCATTTCTTTTAAACTGACAATTGCTCCAATTCTCAAACCTGCTAGAGCATAACTTTTTGAAAAGCTGTAAATTGTAAAAGTCCGCTCTGGAGCATATTTTGCCGCTAAGGCATGTTTGTCTGAAAAATCTCGATAAGTAACATCATGTATTATGATTAAGTCATGCTCCTTTGCAATATCTGCGAAAGCTTTGATTTCATCTTCAGTATGAGCATATCCCAATGGATTTAATGGATCCACCAATATCAATAATTTTGTATTTTCTTTAATTTCACCTTTAACTGCTTCGGGTTTAAGTCTATAGTTTAGTTCAGGAGAATATATTGGAACATAACTTACGTGCCCGCCCCATCTCTCAACAAATTTTCCGATTATCATATACCCCGGGTCACTTATTATCGCATGGTCACCAACTCTGATAATAGAACTAACAACTATATGGAGCCCTTCAGTTCCTCCAGAAGTTATTAAAACATCATGATCGGGTAACTTTAGATCTTGTGCAATTGCTTCGCGAAGTTCAGAGAAGCCGCCAGGAGGCGGGTATTTTTGGAACTCACTGTTTTCAATAACTTTGAGAGCTGCATTTTTAATCTCTTTATTAATTTCAAGGTGGTTTGTGTTTTGTCCCATCCAAATTATATTTTTACTCGCAATGAGATATTCCCACATTTCATCTTGGCTTTTAAAACGCTCAACAAGTGGTTTAGGTAAAGTTGCTTCGGACTCCTTTAAAGTTGTTTCAGATTTTTTCATATTTTTCACGCTACCTTTTGACAAAACTCCGCGGTATTTTTGATAATTAAACGGTAGGAAAGTGATTAATTCTATAAATAGTTTGTCGTCTCATGTATTCCCCGTATCTGCTACAAAAAGATGCTTGCCATAACTGAAGACTCCCTGAGGCATGTCAATCTAGAAAGTTTAGGTATGCTAAATATATTTGGATATTTGTCTATCTCCCAAGACCTGATTTCAAAATCAGCTGTTGACCATTTCTCGTTGGTATAGAATTCCAAATTAACACCCGGTTATTTCTTGCATCCGAAACTACATTTTTTTTCAACTTAGCACCTGATTTCTTTGTATAGCCTTTGGTCGAGAGTCTTGGCGTCGTGTTGAATTGAGCATCGAAAAAATTTTTAAAAATAACTAAACAAAAGTTTAAAAGAATTTTTACATAGAATTTTTTGCACTTTTATACTCTGGATCTATTAGACGTGTGCTTTAGAAGTCGGTCATAATTCTAAACTGGTCGACCTCTTCTACACCCATCCTCTGGAGGAATGCCCTTGCAGCACCGGTC
This sequence comes from Methanobacteriota archaeon, assembly GCA_024860865.1. GTDB lineage: Archaea > JACRDV01 > JACRDV01 > JACRDV01 > JACRDV01 > JACRDV01. The sequence continues at coordinate 7,837 of JACRDV010000093.1, forward strand.
ACGTCCTTCGCAGCCGTAATAGCTCTTCCAACCACAAGGATATCGGCACCCGATTTCAGGGCTTCCTCCACCCTATCGAGCCTGATCCCCCCGGCCACTGCCACCAATATCTTGTTATTGCATATTTTCTTAATTTCGCCGATATTTCCCCACTGGGCCTTCTCGGTGTGCTCTACATCTATCGCCCTGTGGAGTTCCAAGATGTCCGGCTTCACCTTCAGTTTTTTGAGCACCTCCGCCGGATCGGGCATGTTGAGAGTATCCATCAGCGACAGTGCCCCGACCTTCTGGCACTCCTCTATGAACTTCTCCATGGTCTTCAACGGCGCAAGGCCAGAAAACACTATTACGTCAGCGGTGGCATCTCCAGCCATTCTAGCCTCGAGGTTGCCCGTATCAAGTGTCTTCAAATCTGCGACCACAACGGTCTCCGGCCTCATCTGGTGGATCTTCTGCACCACTTCGACGCCGTATCTCTTTATCAGCGGCGTCCCGGCTTCGATTATTATTGCATCCGTTCTTGGAAGTGCCCTGATGACGCCTTCAACTCTTCGCCAGTCTGGAATGTCGAAGGCGATCTCAAGATACGGTGGCTTCTTCAGATTATTTATCCTAAATCCTATCATAGCATGTATTGATTTATCCTTTTCCTCTAAAATCTTATCGATGTTCGGAAACCCCTCCATAGCGCGCCTTAATGCAAGCTTCGTGGCCCCATAGTTGTACCTATATAGTCTCTGGTAGTCCTTTCCGCGGGGATGAATGAACACAGAGACTATGATCAATATATCCTCCACTTTTTCCTTAGGTATGATTCCCTCCTCCACCGCGTCGACAACCGCCTTAGCTATAGCGCTTTGGGCAGGCCCAAAAATCTTTTCGGCATCTTCTAGGTTCCTTATGGTTACCTTAGGCACAATGAGCGTCGCGGGCTTAACAGGGAGATTGGGCCTCACCACAGCTAAAATGGGCGTATGCCCCTGTGTGGGTTGGGCTAAGGAATTGACAAAGGCCTGACTGATCGGCCCCTTTTTGCGCCCCACTACTAGATCGATATGCGCGATCTCAGGTTCTTCACCAACGAGGGCTTCACCCACTAAAAGTTCGTCGTCAATCATAGTGCTCTACTCTGTACTCATAATTTTTACTAATCGCGAATTCGACGAGCTCACTCTTCTCATGCCATATCCTTATGTGAATGAATCCACCTCTATCATCCAGACCCATGATCTCCCTCACAAATGTTGGGAAATCCGGCGGGATTGTTTTATTATTCGTGATGAGGTATTCAAGATAATCCTTAAGGAAGAGTATCCTGCCCCCCTTGCCTCCTTCCTTCAATTTTATCTTCAGTTTTTTATGAAATACGCTTTCTTCATACTCAAATTCTTCTTTTACTTCTTGGGCCATAGCAATAAGTCTCCGTAAGCTATTGTTAGGATGTAAACGCGATATAAATCTTTTCGGTGCGCGATACGCTTTTTCATATAACTAAATTTTTTCTATATCCAAATTTTCTGTAGTATTGCCTTATTCCTATCGCACTTATTATCAGTATTTTAGTTTTTCCACTTGAAGCTGACTTATTGTCAAGTTAAAGATGCGTGCTTTGACGAAAAGAGTTCTAACTTTCTAAAGAAGATTTAGCCTTCATGAGATTTTTTGTTTGGTGAATTACCTTTATCGAACATGCAAGTTTAGGATTTAAATCTTCAACTGTGATTTCTTATTCAGTTAGATTTACTCTGAGTAAGTTTCCAGTATAACTGCGCATGTGAATCACTTATGGCCACATTCTGAAGCTTTTGCTTTTGAGCATATTGCAAGGAGGTATTTTAAATGCTTTCTTTTAATATTAAAGTTATTTCGATAGGATTTTAAACAATCAAGGTTAATTAACAACCATGTGGTCAATATTTGGGTTTACTGGGGTTGGATTAATTATACTTGGGATTATTCTAGTTATTGGGGCCGACGTTCTCAAATTCGGAGTCAGGGTGGTTGGAGCAATTTTAATAATTATCGGTCTCCTCCAGGTTTTCAAACAGGCATAAAATAACCCAAGCGTTTGTTTCTCCAAATTGTAAAGCTTATTTTTGAGCATATTTTTTATAGCTTGAAATTATTAAATGAGACTATGAAAGTGAAAGTCGAATTTTTTGCAACGCTGAGAGAGATTGTTAAAGAAAAATCAATAATTGTTGAACTTGCAGAAAATTCCACGGTTCAAGACTTGCTGGCAGATCTAATCGAGAGATTTGGTAAAACTTTTAAAGAAGCTATTTATGAATCAGAGATCGAATTGAGAAACTATATAAGAATCTTAGTGAACGGCCGAAACATTGAGTCTATCGAGGGCCTTAAAACTAAGTTGAATTCAAACGATGAAGTTGCAATTTTCCCACCAGTAGCTGGAGGATAACAATTGGATATCGAGACCGGTTTTTTAACTCTTAACGATGTTGACTTGAATGATAAATTTGTTTTAATGCGAGTTGATATAAATTCGCCAATTAATCCGAAAAATGGAGAAATTCTTGATGATACTAGGATAAGAAAGCATGCTGAAACTATTTCTGAGCTAAAAAATTCAAAAGTAGTGATTTTAGCACATCAAAGTCGGCCAGGCAAAAAAGATTTTACAACACTTCAAAACCACGCAAAAAGATTGGCCAAAATTCTTGGGAAAGAAGTTAAGTATGTAAACGATATTTTCGGAGAAAAAGCTCTGTGCGCAATTAAAAATTTAAATAACGGAGAAATCTTGGTTTTAGAGAATGTCCGCTTCTGGGCCGGAGAGAATGTTAAAGGAAATCCAGAAGAAATGGCAAAAACTGAGATGGTTCAAAAATTAGCCCATTTGTTTGATATTTTTGTAAATGATGCTTTTGGATGCGCGCATAGAGCTCAGCCATCTGTGATTGGATTTGCTTTTGTTTTACCAACCGTTGCTGGTAGAATAATGGAAAAAGAACTCAAGATGCTGAATAAAGTCCTTGAAAATCCAAAAAAACCTTGTATTTTCCTGATTGGCGGAATTAAAGTTGAAGACAAAATGAAAGCTATTAGGCATGTGCTCCAGCGAGGAATCGCAGATAAAGTTTTGACATCTGGTGTTACTGCAAATGTGTTTTTATTTGCAAGAGGTCATGACCTTGGCAAGGTTAACTCCTCTTTAATTGAAAAAGAGGGTCAAGTTGGAGCAATTTCCCAAGCAAAAGAACTCCTAGAAAGATATAATGATGCAATTGAAACTCCAATTGATTTAGCAGTTTTTTCTAATGGCAAAAGGCTTGAAGTCCCATTGAAGGAATTTCCTCAAGAAAATCCAATATATGATATAGGTCTTGAAACCATTGTAAAATATACGAGTGAAATCAAAAAAGCAAAGACTATCGTTGCTGATGGGCCTGCAGGTGTTATTGAAGAAGAAGAATTTTCGCTAGGGACCGAGGAGCTGCTCAAAGCAGTTGCACAATCAGGAGCGCTTTCGATTCTTGGCGGTGGGCATCTCGGTATAGTCGTTGAAAATCTGAGCATAGCTAATAAAATCAGCCATATTAGCACTGGTGGTGGGGCATGTATTTCTGTGCTTGCCGGGGAGGAACTTCCAGTTATTGAAGCTTTAAAAGAAGCAGCTAAGAAGCGTAGAAAATAATTTTAACCATTAGAGGCTAAATTTAATTATTATTCATATATCATAAAGAAATTTTTCTAAATTTACAATACTTTCAGACATCTCTGTCGATATTTATACCTGTTTCGTCATCAGAAAAATTATTACAGGGACTACATCTCAATATTTATGTTAGTTATAATGCCAAAGAGTACTACAAATCAAGAAATATGGCATACATTAAAAATAAAACCTATATCAATGGAAAAGAAAATCTGAAATTGGATAGGAAAAGTAGGATTTAAAAATCAGCGAAATATAACAAAACTTGAGGTTTGGAAAAACTTTGGTTTTTGTCCACCGAAAACGACTTTAATAGAAAGAATTCGAATCTTAAATTGTGAAAAATACTCATATAGTTTGATGCCTCGGTAGCTCAGTTGGTAGAGCGCTCGCCTTGTAAATTTTATCCAGAGAGCGAGAGTGCGGGGGTTCGAATCCCTCCCGAGGCTCTATCGGCTCAAGAAATAAGTTTTTTAAAATTACGAAGTGGCTAATGCTTATCATGTATTGCCATAATTTAGATATTATCGTATATTTTGAAACTCAAACTTAACAATAAATTTTTTTAAAATAATCCCTGGTACTAAGGATACAGCATATTTTAATTTTTCATCAAAATCATTTGCTACAATTATTCCTCGAACTTCATTTTCTTTTGCAAGATTTTGTTTAATCCATCCCATATACGTTAAGATTTCCCCAACAACGGGATTTGAAGCCGTCCCCGTTTTAATTTTTATTCCAACGAAATTATTGTCCTTATCCTTTGCAATAAAATTGATTCTACCAATGCCGTCAAATTGAAATTGATTGCCATTCTGTTCTTTGGATGAGTAAAGTTTAAGACCAGCTTCGAGAGAATTCAAATTATTTTCTAAAAACTCTTCGATAGTTGGTTCAGGAAGTTCAATGAATTTAGGCACTCTCTTTAAAGTTTTAGCTTTAACCTCAACTTCGTGCGCATAGCCGAATGAACTTCTTAGTAGCGTAGGAACTAATGGTTCGTTATTATTTGCAGCATAAAATTCACTTAGGTCCCTTGGTTCTATCCTTTTAATCGAGATATATTTCAGCCATGTATTTGTTAGAGTACCTCCTTTTATTGCGTCTAACTCCTCTTTCATAGTTAATGGCGCGTCTGGCGCATCTAAATTATCATGGCTAGTTTCAAAATCTATAACTTCAGCTAAATATTCGATTTTGCCACTTTCGCCGAACATATATAAATATAAAGGAAATTTTCCTTCAGTAGCTATTCTTTCTTTTAATACGCTTTGCCACTCATCTCTAATTCTGAAATTCCAAAATGACCATACTGCTTTGTTTTTTTCTATGAAATTTTGACAGTTTATTGGATATTCTGGATTACAGGCGCCTATTAAAACTAGTTTCAACTCTTTTTGCATTCGATCACTCTAATTACATGGAAAATCTAATTTTAAAAAAATAACTCAAAATTCCGTATTTTTTTCGTAAATTTAGTAAGGAATTTTGGATTATTATAAAAAATATCTTTTTTAAGATACCATGTTAAGTGAGTTACAGCAAAGTGAGAAAAATAGGTCCTTTTTATGTTTCCAGGATTAGATGTAATATTGTCCAGATTGGATATAGTATATCCTATTTCTCTCGTTGCAATTACAATTTTCATTATAGGTTTAGTATTATTTTTACTAAAGAACCAAAACAAAGAGAACTTTTCGATGAAAAATATAGAAACGTCTTTGGAGCAATTAATAAAAGAAGCTGAAAACTCTGAAGAAACATTAAGCGAAGTGCAAGCAAAAATCGCAGATTTAGAAACAAAAATCAAGTCTATTGAAGAAGAGCGATATAGAGTACAAATCTTGGTTCATAATCTCAAAGAGCAAGTTAAATCTTTAGAAAACGAGAAAACAGTCATCGTCGAAGAGCAAACCAGAGCATTAAACACTATATCTGAGCTTAAGGATAAAACAAAAACACAAGAGAAAGAAATAACCGAAGCCAACAAGGAACTAATTAAAAATTCAGACATTATATCAGAACTTCAAAACAAAATTTCTGACCTTGAACAAAAGTTAAAATCAGCAGAAGAAAAAATCAGCCTTTTAAACTTCCAACAGCTTCGGCTACTGGGCAAAGGCTCAATGTACCCTTGAAGGTAGATACTATTTGCTTGATTTCACAGCTAAAAAATGAAAAAAATGCTAAGAAAAAATAATTAAATTTGAATTTATAAATTTTTTTTCTAAGGGAAAATCATGGGAGATCAAGACTGGTGGAATGAAGTCTATAGCGGACCTAGAGAAGAAATTCCTTGGGACATTGGTGTGCCGTCAGAGCAATTGGTTGAGTTAATTGAAAAGGGTGAAATAAAGCCATGTCCGGCTCTAGACATCTGTTGCGGTACTGGAACAGAGGCTATTTATCTGGCAAAGAATGGTTTTAAGGTCAGTGCAATCGATATTTCCAAAGAAGCTATCAAAATTGCTGAGAAGAAAGCAAAGGAAGCCGAAGTAAAAGTTGACTTCAGGGTTGGAAATGTCTTAGAAATTCCTTTTCAAGATAATAGCTTTGGTTTTGTTAATGATAGAGGGTGCTTTCATGTCTTTGCCTCAGAATACAGAAAATGGTTTGCAGATGAGATTCATCGCGTCATGAGACCTCATGGAGTTTACTTTCTTAGATGCTTCAGCGACAAGGAGCTAGGTGATTGGGGTCCTTATAGAATTTCAAAAGAAGAAATAATAAACACTTTTTCCGATCTCTTCGAAATATTTGGCATTGACGATATTAAATTAAACGGGAGAAGAGGTTCTCATAGAGGATATAAATGCTTAATGAAGAAGAAATAGATTAAGCTTTTAAGTTTATTGTACCTGAAATTTAGTTGCAAAGAGCAGCGCAAGAGAGTTTATTTGATTTTAATAAAAAGAAATAATTGAACTTTTAGTTTATTCTCTCTTTGAGACCGAGCTGTTTAAAAAAGTAGAAGAAGTAATTTTAAATCCCAAAACAGGTCTTTAAAGCCGAACTTTAAAATTATTCGATAGCTACTTCTTAAAGTTTAAAGCACGAGTTTGGATTATCAATAAAACGAGCAACATAAAAAGAAGCATAGTGCTTGCTGGTGAGATCAGAGCCGCATCAGTTATGATATTCGGAAAAGGGATAAGTTCTCGCTTCAAATGTACCGCGAATTGGATTGTTGGAACTATGCTATGCTGCGATGCAGCGAGAGAGATCATAAGCCCATAACCCATGTTTGTTATTGGCCAAAAGAATGCAAGATATCCTGCAAAGAAGTCTAACATGAGGTGGCTAAATAGATATCCAGCTGTGAGAGCAGTAGCAGGTAAGTATTTTCTTTTTTTCCAACTGAGAAGGAACAATGGGGCAACTATAGCTAAAAGAGGTAAGATTGAGTGGAGGTAGAGCCTATGTGCAGAGAAGAAGATATCCAAATCTGGAATAAGAGCTACTGGTGCCAGCATGAGGGCTTTCTTTCGATCAACTCCTGCAATTATAAAAACTATAGCTGGAAATAATAGGTGAAATAACGTATCCATTTTTTCTCCTCAGACTTGTTAATATGGGTTTAAAACATAGTTAACTGAATATTAAAATTTTTTGATAAAGGATAAAGGTATTTAATGTTCCAAAATGAACTTGATTTTAAAGTCAGATTTTGATTTTAAACCATAAATTCAGCTTTTTACATTTATCTCTAGGAATTATTTTGTTTTTAGGCTTTAGTCAGACAATATCGAAAATGCAATCAAATTCTTGCATGAAGAGATTCGGATTCACTTTATCGAGGATTTCCTTGAACTTCTCCCCCAAAGAATATGGAAAATGGCGCGCTGACAAATTGCCGCCTGGAATCGCTAACGGAATATTTATAATGTAGCAGTAACAATTGTGTTACCAAAAAATGGATGTTACTAAATGCCCGAAGTTGATGAGATAGTAAAGTACCTTCTTTACAATGAACGAGAAAGTAAGATCTTGGAATCCCTTTACCAAAGTAGAAAATCTTTTACAGAACTGAAGGAAGATCTCGGTATAAAACACAATGCCGAGTTATCTAGAGCGTTGAAAAACCTAAGGAGATTCGTCTTGTTCGATCATGTGTACGAGAGGAAAAATGGTGACAAGGTTTTCTCCTACTACCAAATAAACTCCATGGGCAGGACCATCTTCCAGATTGTGGAGGATGTCGAAAGATACATAACCGCAAAAGCCAAACCGTTTTCATGAGAAGTTTATACTTCCGCATTAGGTCGTCAAAATTGATGATGTTTTAACTTTCAGCAAAATATTGTTCCATAAAGTGCCTTAAATTAGTTAGCAGATGCAATAAAATCAACTTCCCATAGCTAAATAGTTACATAATTTCTTTACAGTATCTTAAGTATCCTACAACAAGAAAACAAGAAGTACCCTCGCTACAAAAAAGTTATCATAGAGATATCTTATTTCTCATTGAAATTCTAATTAAATGTTCGTCAAGTTTGAATTTTTGCTGTTTTCATAGTTATGTATTAGCAAATCAAACCTTACTTTCAAAAATTTAATAGCTATGAGAATTCATGAAAATTTTCAAGGTTAGTAAATGAGACAAAATATATTAATTTTGCTAGCACTAGTATTAACTTTGACAATAATAGTTGCAGGTTGCGTTGCTCCATCAACAGGAACATTAGTTATTAAAGTGACTGATAAAATAGTTGGGATGAATCACCTATACATAACTTTTTCAGAAATTAAAATCCACAAGGCAAATGAAACTCAGCCATGGATTACAATTACTAATAAGTCTCAAACAATTGACCTTTTTGCGATTAGAAACTTAACTTCAACGATTGGTCAAAAGAATTTAAAGCCGGGCAATTATACACAAATTAGAATAAAAGTTGAAAAAGCGTCTGCAACAATAAATGGTAAAGATCAAACACTTGAAATTCCGGGTTGGGAAGAGCAATACGTTAAAATTGTCAGAGAATTTAACATAGAAG
>JACRDV010000015.1 GCA_024860865.1 Methanobacteriota archaeon
TCAACAATCGCTTCGATATCAGCAGGCGGCCTCCCTCTAAACCCTTTTAAAATTGGGTATCCTTTTATCTCTTGAATCATCTCTTGAGCATCAGTTTTAGCAATTGGTGCAACTCTCATTGAAACATCTCTCATTATTTCTACGAAAATTCCGCCCATGCCCAAAACAATAACTGGTCCAAACTGAGGGTCTTGGGTTATTCCAACAATTATTTCCTCACCTTTAGGAGCAAACTCTTGGACTAAAATCCCCTCGATTTTTGCATTTGGTGCATTTCTTTTAACATTCTCTATGATTTTTTTATAACCCCGTTCAACGTCATGAACACACTTTACTCCATAGATTACCCCACCCACATCACTTTTATGCAGTATTTCGGGTGAAATCACTTTAAGAACGATTGGATAACCGATCTCTTCTGCAGCATCAAAGGCTTCATGTAAGTTCTTTGCAGTTTTTTCCTTTGGAATTAAAACTCCATACTCACTTAAAATTAGTTTCGCCTCATGTTCAGTCAAAGCGTTTCGTTTTTCTTTTCTAGCGGCTTCTATTATTTCTTGAGCAGTCATTATTGCATCATTACCTTGGAATAATCCATACTAATTCAAAAAGCTTTTGATAAGAGATTAAAAGAGATTAAACTTGCTTAGAGCAAAGTTTATTTCTCGCAGAGATTCAAAGCTGGACATAATAATAAGAATATTAAAAATTTCGGGATTTGAGTTGAAATATAGTTTATGGATAGCCGCTATAGCGTTTGTGCTTTTGTTTTTTCTTTTAATATCACTGATTAAAATAGCATCTATTATCTTTAAATTGCTCTTGCTGCTTGTGTTAGCTATTTGGCTTTTCTGGCCTTTGATAAGGAGGTCATTGAAAAGTAAAAAATAAAACTTGAAAGAATTAATTAATTTTGTGTTTGCTTGGACTTTTTTGCTACCTACATTAACTCGAATAAATTCGTGTCATAACACCAGCAATTAATCCAGCAAGCGCATCATCTAAAATCGGACCAACTTTTTTAAGAATTCCAGGCTTTACTTTATCATATCTAGTAAAATTAAATAACGCAAGAGTCCCACCTAGATATTCTGCTATATCAATTCCGATTATTTCATCAGCAACAAGATAAACCGGATCATTTTTAACTTTAATTCTTCCGAGCTCAATTTCTTCTTCAAGTTTTATTCCGGCTAAAATAAGCGAAGCAATGTTTGTATCGCTTAATGCTTTTTCAAGCCCGTATCTCAATTTTTTTTCAACTTTTTTTTTGTCTTCAGCTCCAGGGTGTGGAACATGGAGTTCCATTCCAGCTTTAATCAAATCCTCAAGGAAAACTTCGCGTTCTTTTAATCGTTTTAAAACTGGGCGGTTAATTTTTAAGCCTTCCTGCCTTTCAATGCCTTGTTTAACGCCTTCTCTAGCTGTTGAGGCTGTTGCATAACCGATATTAGTTCCTATTCCACAGTATTCAAAAAACTGCCCTTTTCCTGTACATCCCACCACAACTGCATCTGTAGTAGTTCCGCTTGCAAAGTCTTTTTTGTTTCTAACATCAAGTTCAAACAAAGCAACGCTTTTTGCTTCTGTAATAGTTTTAACTGCTTCTACTAAAGCAGAATTTGTCAAATTCCCATCGATTAGAGTAATTATATTAATTGTTCCAACTTTTGCTTGTGAGGGCTTACCCGCTGTTGCTGGATTTGATAAACCTGCTGTAACGAAACTCACGACGGAAGTATTTTTGATTGTTTTTCGCACAATCGAAACATTTTTAATATTCGCCGCAGTCATTAATCCTACAATTGGTTCATTTAACTTGAGCTTCTTAAGCTTTTGAATCAAATATTCTTTTGGATTTTTATGCTCAAAGTTTTTTGGAACTTGACAATTCACAATACTTCTAGTTTCACAAAATCCACCATTTAAAACTGCTGAGCTTAAAATTTTTAAAGGTTGAGTAGATGAAATAATGAGAGCTTTATCTTCTATCTTGCATTTAACGTTTGGAATTTTTAATTTGAATTGCATTTTCACTTCAAGCTCATTAACCGTTCATATTCCTTTTCAACTGCTTTGTTTATTTCAGCTGAATCAATTCCCGTTTTTAACATGGCAGCAATTGCAGCTCCGCCTGCTCCAACTCCCTCTTTTACAGCTCCATTTTCATAAGCCTTAAGCCCACCGAATCTAGATTCACTAAAATCCAAATCAGCAGCAAGGACAGGAATATTTTTGATTTGATTGACTAGACCCTTTAGATCAGCTGTTTTATCCCGAATAATCCACTTTGTTGTTCCAATAGCTACATTTTCTAGAACATTTGGTTCGAGAGAATTTATTACTGCAAGCGCTGCTGCCATTTGAGTTCCACCAGCTAAAATAACTGGTTTTTCCTCAGCAAAACCTATTGCTGTTCCAGATAGAGCCGGCAGCATAGGGTCACCCAGTATTTCAATTGCCTTTACCGCTTCATCTTTCAGGTCACCAAAATCGATTCCAGCTGATTTCATGCCTTCTTCTACAGTTTTGATCTTTAGATCATGGGGATTGTTGGGCATACTTGAACTAACTCTATTTTTCGCATCAATGCCCATAGCTGATAAAACACCCAGAGCAGTTGTTGTTCCGCCTGCTATGCTCTCTCCAATTACTAAATAGTCTGAAAATTTTGAAAGGGTTTGGCCTAAAATTTGAGCACGTTTAATTACTTCGGCCACATTTTGAGCAGCTCTGCCCGTGCGGATATCATTTCCAGGCTCTCCACCAATTGTGATAAACGGGATTGCAGGCTTTACTTTCAAACCGCCATCCACGACAATCATTGGAATATCTGCCAAATTAAGAGAAACCTTTGTTATGATAGCTGGCGTCGGTATCCCCTCAGGAGTAACTGGAATAAATGGTATGCAGCTCGGCTTTCCAAATAAGACATATTCGACATCAGCTGGCGGAGTATAATCAGTTACTTCGGGGAATTGCCCTGCAGCAGAAATTCCCTTTATTTTTCCAGTTTCAGTGTTTGCTATTACACAAACAAAAATTGGATTTTTGTTTTTTAATTCATCAACTATCCTTTGAGCTTTAGATTCATTATTATAGATAATTATGTTAGTCATTATAACTCCACAAAACTAGACAACTTTATAATAATCCAATACATATATTTTCTGGATAATCTATCCAGACAAAATATTGAAAATATCTTTTTCTTTTGTGAATAATCGAATTTATTTTTCTAGTTAGTCTCTAAAAATATAGAAAAGGACGGAATATTACAGTGAGGCAGACTTTTAGATTTTAAAAATTTTTAACGATTAGAAAAAATTTTAAGGATAAAAATAACGGATTGAATTAGTTCATCTAGAGAGAAGTTTATAATAAAAATTTTTAAAGTTTGAAGGATCCAATTTATATTAATATATAAATTTATATAGATAGAATTTTTATAATAACTTCCTTTGATAAAAAGGCGTTAACGAGGAGATAAAAATGGACCAAGAAGTAGACAAAACAATGGAAGAGAAGTTGTTTGAAAGGTATTATACCCACTTATTGGGAGGCGAAATATTACACAGTGCTTTATTTGGGAGCTTGCCAACTCTATTAAGACAACACCTCAAAGAAGAGAATATACCAGATTTCTTGGCGAATAACAGTAAACAAGCAATCATCTATGTTCTTGGAAAAGAAACTACTCTAAGACGACATGTAAAGGGACTTCAAACATTTAAAGAAAAGATGATGTTTTGTTATGATTTGTATAGGGATTTGGGTTATTGCTTTAGGCATGAGATTGTAGAGGAAAATGATGAAAAACTTGTTGTAAAGGTTTATGCATGCCCGCATTGGGAATTCACTCAAAAAGATCCATTAGCCTGTTTTTCATGTATGGGCATAAAAATGGGCATCTATAAAGGGCTTTTTGGGGAAGATCTGCGCATAGATTATTTTAAAAGGCTAGCATTAGGCGATTTTTACTGTTTATTTAACTTTTATAAACCAAAATAAAAAACGAGAATAATTCGAAAATTAAGTATGCTTTTTGTAAAGCATTTAACCTGGAAATAAGCTAAAACACTAAATAAAATGGAAAAAGATTTTTTCGCGAGGTCGAAATCGCAGAATGTTATTTTCTTTTTATTCTTTGAAACCTTTTAAGCTAATAGTAACAGTTGTTTTGCCAACTCCCTATTTGTGCCGGCTAAAATAATTCGAGGAATTTTCATCGAATCAAACCTAATATGAAAATGGTTGGCAATACAACTAATGTAATAAAAAGCAAAGTTGTTGCTAAAGTTATCCTATATGACTGGTCAACATGTGCAATTGAAATTTCTCGCATTGGTTCACCAAGTTGATAATAATTTGGTTTTTCAAGCTGAACCATTAAAGCTCCTGCAGTCGCAGCCATTGGCCAACCGGAATTTAAGCTTTCAGTTTTTGATTTATCCCTGATCATAACTCTCCAAGCATTCTTCCAATCCATTTTACATAAAGCTGAAGCAACTATCATCAGAGCTCCAGTAATTCTAGCAGGAATAAAATTTACAATTTCATCAATCCAAGCTGAAAATTGTCCAATATTGCAGTATTTGCCGTCTTTGTAACCCACCATTGAATCAAGAGTATTAATCACACGGTAGACAACTGCCCCAACAACTCCAAACAGGGCAAAATAAAAAATAGGTGCGATTATTCCATCTACTGTGCTTTCACTTGTGCATTCAATCGTTCCAGAGATTATTTGATTCGAATTTAGGTTTGAGGTATTTCTGCTAACAATATATGATAAATTCCTTCGAGCAAGTTCAATATTATTTGTTTTAATTGCGTATACTACTTTATTTACAGCAGTTCGCAAATATCCGATCGAAAAAGTTGATTTGAGGATAATTGCTGAAGCTAAGATAAAGGCGATATCTCCAAAAAATTTTTTAACTAAAAATAATATTGCCCAGAATAGGCCAGCGAAAAATGCGATGGTAATAACTGCTAAAACTATTCCGCCTATTTTTTCGATTTTTGGGTTTTTATTTTTGAATTTAAGTTTTAATAAATCAATAAATTTACCGACCCATACAACTGGATGAATTATTGCTGGAGGCTCCCCAACTACAAAATCTAGCAACAAAGCTAAAGCCAATATTATAACTGCCTGCAACATTAAACCGCACGCAAAATTTTATGCCTGATGTCTAAAAGTTCGCTGTGTTTATTTTCAATTTCTTCAGGCTTTGGAGCAGTAATTTTGATTCCATCAAGGATTCGCCTAGCTATATTACCGCGATGAACCCAGTTACAGTCTTCACAGCTCCAAACAAATTGTTTAGAGAATCTTCCAATTACACGCTTTCCGCCTGTAAGTTGATCACCACAAGGGAAGAAGGCACAAAAGCACCAGGTGCAATCCTGCCCATCAAAATGACAAGGATAATGTTCGCAATCTTTTTTTGGGCCTACAATTTTTTCAGCATTTAAAGTCCTTTCAAAGTAATCTGAAATTTCTTTTCTCAAACCAATTCCTTCAGAGCTTCCATTAACTTCATATTTTCTTCTTTTGTGCGCACACTTATTCGAATAAAATTCTTGTTTAAGCCTCGAAAAGAGCTGCAATCTCTAATTAATATTCCTTTTTTTAGAAGGTGCTTTTGTAGTTTGGGCGTAAAACCATTATTTATCACATCAATTAGAAAAAAGTTTGCATCTGAAGGATAAACTTTAAAATCAAATTGAGTTAAAGCTGAGATAAGAAAATTTTTGCCTTCTTGAATTACTTTAAGAGTTTTTTTGAGATGAGCTTTATCTTTCAGTGCCTCAATAGCCGCTATTTGAGCAAGAAAATTGACATTCCAAGGCAGTTTAACTTTGTTCAAGAATTTAATAATTTCTTTATTTGCAACAGCATATCCAACTCTCAGACCAGCCAATCCATAAGCTTTTGTTAATGATCTAAGCACAATGATATTCGGGTATTTATTAATTAAGTTAATTGAACTAAAAGCCCGCGGGCAGAAATCAATATATGCTTCATCAATAACTGCAATTAAATTTTTTTGGTAGGAAGTTTTGATTAATTCAAGCAGATTTTTTTGAGAAATTAGTTTGCCGGTAGGATCGTTTGGATTACATAAAAATAAAAGCTTAGCACAATCAAAATTTTGTATAATCTTATCTGTATCAATTGAAAAACAATTTTCATTTGTATGAACAAAAATTGGATTTCCACCTAACGCCTTTACTGCAACTTCATATTCTCCAAATGTTGGAATTGGAATAATTGTATTATCATTATGATTTAAAAATGCTTTTGTAATTAACCAAATTATTTCACTAGAGCCATTACCAATAATAATACTGGCAGGATCGATATCAAGGTGATTGCTGATTGCCTTGCGGAGTTCAGTAGATTTTGAATCCGGATAAAAATGGATTAAGTTAGCAAATTTTCGAATTGCATTAATAACTTTTGGTGAAGGCCCGAGTGGGTTAGTATTTGCACTAAAATCAAGAATTTTGTCATAATTGAATCCTTTTTCAAGCAATTCTTGCATTTCTCCACCATGAACGCATGGTTCTAGATCTCGAATTTCTTTTCTTATAAATTTGGAAAGTTTCTTCAAGTCAATCCCATAACCTTATGGATTGTTTTTAGGTTTATATTAGTGAGTATAAGATTTGCAATCCTTTCAAAATTTTTTTCTCTGGTATTTGCAAAATGATCTCGTTGAACTAAAGGTAAATTTTTTCTAGCCCTAAGATAATTAAGAAATGCTTGACGAAAAACGAGATTATTGAAAATTCCATGGACATAAGTTCCAAATATTAACCCACTTTGATCGATTGCCCCATCAAAATTTGAATTAAAATTATTACCAGTACCAGCGATTACTTTTGCAAAAGGTTTTACGGTTTTCCCAAGCGAGGTAACTCCGGCGTGAATTTCATAGCCTTCGATAGTTTGACCTTTAATTGAGTTTAAAATTGGGCTATTTCCAGTTATTTTAACTTTAATTCGGCTCACAATTTTTTTAGCTTGAAACCCTTCAAAGGAAGTTTTTATATTCAAAAGACCTAAACCATTAGCTGATTTTACTTTTTTCGATTCAATACCAAAGTTATCAATTATTTTTTTACCTAAAATTTGATAGCCACCACAAATTCCAAAAATTGGGATTTTTTCTTTTGCATTTTTAATAATTTTCTCTGCTAAACCAATTTTCTGTAAATATAGCGAATCTTCAATTGAATTTTTCGAGCCAGGTATAATTATTGCGTCTGCATGGTCTAAATTTTCAGAAATTTCAACTGATGTGTCAGGCTCATAGTTTAAAGGTTCAATATCAGTAAAATTTGCAATGCATTTCAGTTTTGCTACTGCAATATGAATCCTTTTTCTTCTAACAGGTTTCCTTTCTAATGCAACAGAATCTTCTTCAGGCAATTTCAATTTAGGATCATATTGCAGTACTCCAATTACAGGAATTTTTGTAATTTTCTCAAGCTTTTTTAAACCCGGTTGGAGAAGTTTTAAGTCACCGCGAAATTTATTGATTATAATGCCTTTAATGCGTTCTTTATCTTTTTTTGAAAGTAATTGAAGTGTCCCAACTATGCTTGCAAATACTCCGCCGCGATCAATATCAGCAACCAAAATTACTGGAGTATTTGTTAATTCAGCAATTTTCATGTTTGAAAAATCATTGATATTTATTTCAGCAGGATTTCCTGCTCCTTCAATAATAATAATCTCAAATTTTTTAGAAAGATAATCAAATGAAGATTTAATAACTTTTATAGCTTGATCTGAAAATTTTTGGTAATATTGTTTTGCTGAAAAATCTCTAAGGACTTTTCCTTTTACAATTACTTGAGAAACTTGATCGCCTTTTGGTTTTAATAAAATTGGATTCATTTCAACAATTGGCTCGATTCCAGCAGCTTGTGCTTGTGAGGCTTGAGCATAAGCAATTTCGCCACCATCTTTTGTTACAAATGAATTCAATGACATATTCTGCGCTTTAAATGGAGCCACCGAATACCCAATATTAGCAAATATCCTGCAAAGCCCAGCTACGATTGTAGTTTTACCTGCAAAAGACGCTGTTCCCTGAATCATTAACGTCTTTGTTTTAGTCATACATTAGTAAGAGATATATACTAACAAATAAATTTTTCTGGATAGTCTATCCAGAGAAATTTTGAAAGGGATTATTATAAAAAATTGGCAAAAAATCGTGACAGTTACAATAATTTTAATTTTTATTTTAGGAGCTTGGATTGCTTACAGAGAGCAGATAAAGCCAAAGACCGAAGCAGAATTTCCATTATTAGTTAAAGATGATTTAGGAAGAAGTGTTAAAATATCAAAGCAACCTGAGAGAGTAATTTCTTTAGCACCTAGTAACACAGAAATTCTTTTTGCTCTTGAACTGGGAGACAAAATTATAGCGGTAACTAAGTTTTGTGATTATCCACTTAACGCCACTAAAAAAGAAAAAATCGGCGGTTTTTCTGATATTAATATGGAGAAAGTTGTAGCTTTAAAACCAGATTTAGTTTTAGCAACTGGAGGCGTGCAAGAGCAGATAGTTAAAGAGTTGGAAAGACTTAACATAACTGTGATAGCTCTCGATGCGAAGAATATTACTGAAATACTCGCGAATATCGAATTAGTTGGAAAAGTTACTGGCCAAGAAAAAAGTGCTCAAGAATTAACAACAAACATGAAACAAAGAATTAAAAAAATAACTGGAAAGACAAAAGACCTAACAAAAGCTCAAAAATTAAAAATTTACTATGAGGTATGGCATGATCCCTTAATGACAGCAGGTCCAGAAACATTTATTCACAATATAATCGAGTTAGCTGGTGGAGTTAATATTTTTGCAGATGCTAAAATAAAATACCCGAGGATTGATCCAGAAACAATCCTTGCGCGCAATCCTGAAATAATTATAACTAGTCTCGGTGCTATGGGAGGGGCAACAGCAGAACAAATCAAAACACGGCCTGGATGGAATAAAATAGATGCTGTAAAAAACAACAGGGTGTATGAAATCGATGAAAATATTCTCCGGCGACCCGGCCCGAGAATTATAGATGGTTTAGAAGCAATGGCTAAGATTATACATCCTGAGCTGTTTAGCAGATGATTAAACGTGCATAATTATTTAAAACGAATTTTCCATTGGAAATTAATTATTATTAGTTTAACTGTGATTTTGGCATTGACGATCATTCTTTCAGCTGCATTAGGTCCAGCCAATATACCTCCTTCAGTTATTCTGAAAATATTGGCCAGCAAAATCTCATTATTAAATAATCCTGCAAATTCTTTAGGCATTGAAGAGACAATAGTTTTTGAAATTAGACTGCCGCGCATAATTTTAGCAATGTTAGTAGGAGCAGCCCTTTCAGTTGCAGGGGTTACATTTCAAGGTTTATTTAAAAACCCAATGGCAGATCCTTATGTAATTGGGGTTTCTTCTGGAGCAGCTCTAGGAGCCACTTTAGCCGTGGTTCTAGGACTTGAGCTAGAGTTCTTTGGGTTGAGTTCTATTCCATTGATGGCGTTTATTGGCGCTCTTACGGCTACTTTCATGGTTTACAATATCGCAAAAGTAGGGCATACATTACCAGTGTCAACGTTGTTATTATCTGGTATAGCTGTAGGTTCTTTTCTATCCGCGATCACTATGCTCATAATGATGATGGCTGGCGAGAGATTACACCAAATTGTCTTCTGGCTAATGGGAGGCCTGTCAGCGCGTAACTGGAGCCATGTGAAAATGGTATTACCTTTCATTTTTCTTGGCACAGCAATTATTTACTTCTTCGCTCGAGATCTAAACATAATGTTACTGGGTGAGGAATCTGCACAGCATTTAGGTATAGAAGTTAAGAAACTCACCAAGATAATGCTAGTCTTTGCTTCTTTGATAGCAGCTGCAGCTGTATCTGTTAGTGGATTAATTGGATTCATTGGTTTAGTAGTTCCGCATATAATGAGAATTTTGGTTGGGCCGGATCACCGCATTCTTCTTCCATCTTCCGCTATTGCTGGAAGTATAATTTTAATCACATCTGATACTGTAGCCCGCACAGCGATTTCTTCAACTGAAATACCAGTAGGTATTATTACGGCATTTTTTGGCGCGCCATTTTTTATCTATCTTTTGCGCAAGAGAAAAAGTTCTATCTCTTAGGGGAAAAATATGGTTATGCTTAGCATAAACGGCATTGATTGTTATTATGGAAGCGCAAAAGTTTTGGAGAATATTAAATTCTCAATTAAGAGCGGCGACTTCCTTGGGGTACTAGGACCAAATGGCTCAGGTAAAACAACTTTACTTAGAAGCATTAGCAGAACATTGAAGCCTCGCGTTGGTACAATTCTCTTAAATGAAAAGGATGTTTATACTTTAAAAAGCATAGAAGTTGCTAAAAGTTTAGCTGTAGTTCCTCAAGAAACCGCAGTAGCTTTTGCTTTCACAGCGCTGGATATTGTTCTAATGGGTCGAAATCCTCACTTAAATAGGTTCGAAATGGAAAATCATAAAGATTTAGCCATTGCCAAAGAAGCAATGGAATTAACTAATACTTGGAATTTAGCTGATAAACTTATCACAGAACTGAGCAGCGGTGAGAGACAAAGAGTTGTAATCGCTCGCGCTTTAGCTCAAGAGCCCAAAGTTCTGCTTCTAGATGAACCTACTTCTCACCTAGATATTAGCCATCAAATAGAGATATTAGACTTAATTGAAAAACTCAACAAGGAAAAAGGATTAGTTATTATCGCTGTTTTCCATGACCTGAATTTAGCTGCCCGCTATTGTAATTTAGTCCTGCTCCTCAAAAAAGGAAAAATAATTTCGCTGGGACCACCTGATGCAGTTTTAACAGCTGAGAATATCAAGAGAGTATATCATGTTGATGCGTTGGTAAAAAGGCATCCCGTTACTAATTCTATCTACGTAACTCCGCTCCCCCTAATAAAGTCTAGAATATCAAGTAATAAAGTTACAGTTCATTTAATATGCGGAGCAGGCACAGGCGCTCCTATAATGAGTTCTCTTATTAACATAGGATATAATGTAACAGCAGGTGTTCTTAATGTACTTGATACTGATTACGAGATAGCTCACTCTTTGAGTATCTCCGTAGTTAGTGAAGCTCCTTTTTCTCCAATAACTGAAGAATCTCATCAAGCGAATTTAAAGTTGATTAATCAAGCAAAGGTAGTGATAGTAGCTAACACACCATTTGGTTATGGCAATCTGAGGAATCTTGAAGCGGCTGAAATTGCTTTAGGCAAGAAAATTCCGGTATTACTTATTGAAGAAACACCGATTGCCCAGAGAGATTTTGCCAAGGGAGAGGCCCAGAAACTTTTTGCTAGATTAAAGGGTAAAGGTGCAATAAGCGTTCAAAGTTACGATGAAGTTTTATCTTTTATTGAGACCAACATAGAAGCTAATTTCGAATAAAAGGTGTCATGTTCAAGGAGAAATATAGATTTGTTACCTCAAAATAATGAGAAATTGCAAGTACATGGTCTTGTTCGAGTATTCTCGAAAGAGGAAATTCAGGTTGCACGGGCCCAAGGGCAACTATTGAGTTTTGATATAGAGCTAACAAGGAGTTGCAATTTACAATGTATTTATTGCTATGCAGATGGCGGTCAACCCCTTCCGAATGAGTTAACGGTAAACGAAATACGCAAAGTGATTGATGAAGCGAAAGAACTTGGGGCAAAAACAGTTAATTTTACTGGCGGTGAGCCATTATTACATAAAGATTTTTTCTCTATCGCAAAGTATGCTTATGATGCAGGACTTCAGATTTTAGTATATACCAATGGGACTTTAATAACTAGAGAAGTTGCAGAAAAAATATTAAGCCTTAAAATTTTTCCATGTGTAAAACTTGATACCACTTCCCCATTTACTCAAGACTTTCTTGCCGGGATCAATGGGGCTTTCAATAGGATAATGGAGGGTATTAACAACTTAATGAAAGTTGGATATGGAACGAAATACCAGCTTAACATCAACACCGTTATTTGCAAACAAAACATAGAACATCTCCCAGAATTGTGGGTATGGGCAAGAAAACGTGGTATTCAACCATCATTATTGAGACTTGGTCCAAAGGGGCGGGCAATAGGAAAAGATCTTGCCGTGAAAACCTTGAATTTAAAAGAATTATTCGAAAAAATATCAGAGATTGACAAACAATTTGGAGAAAACTGGGAACCTGTAACACCATTTTGCGGACGAGGTTGTCATAAGCAATATATAAGTTGTTTTATCACTTCCCAAGGATTTGTGCAACCTTGTACTGGTGTTGATATTCATGCTGGAAACATAAGAGAAGAGGGTCTTAGGAAAATATTGTCATCATCCGAAGTTTTCAAAATAACAAGAAATATAGATAAACATCTTAAAGGAGCTTGTGGCGTCTGTAAATACCTTGGTATTTGCTATGGCTGCCGAGGATTAGCGTATTACTTAAGCGGTGATTATAGAGAAGCGGATCCATTGTGCTGGCATAACCCTCTAGCACTATGATTTTTAGCTTAAAAATTAACTTATAATCGTAATTTAATCTTCTAATTAAAAATGAAATTTCGTGGCAAAGATAATTCGTTTTTTAGCATATTTTTTTGTAAGAAAATTTTAAAGGTGTGAAAAACGATGTAGTATTGGTTATTTTGGGTCGAAAAATGCAATTTCTTAAGGGAATAATCACCTTTACAATTTGTATATTAACTCTTTGCATTATGCTGTCAGCTATTGTAGTTTCAGTGACTTATACAGGAAACTATCTAAAATTCAACTTTGTTAATAAAACCACTGGTACACCTGTAAGTATAATAGTAGTTGGAGAAAAAGCCCCAGGTGGAGCAAGCGATACCATAGCTGCTGCTGATATAGCGGCTCAAATTGGAAATCTCGCTTATATAGTAAAAACAGAAACTTATCCCACAACTGCTGAAATCAAAGACCTTGTAAAAGCAACAGCGGTTACAATAACAACTATAACCTGCTATAACATATCAAAGTCGATTGCTATATTAGATAGCGAAGTAACCGGAACTATAAAAGCAACTTATAATATGATCTTAGTTGGAGGACCAGAAGCAAACGAAATGGTGAAGGACTTAGTTGGCAAAAAGGTTTCCAAGGTTACATGGACTGAAGCAGTGGACGGGGCGGTTGAGTATATAGCTGACCCATATGGAACTGGAAAAGATGTTTTAATAGTAGCAGGAGCAACGAGAGAAGGAACTCGCAAAGCTGCAGCTGATTTGGTTATAAGATTTTAAATGTTTATTCTGTTTTTGAGGCTTTTAAGTGGTTACTCTTTCTGAAGGCGAATTCTTAGTAAAACTTGCGCGCAAAACAATCGAAGAATACTTTGTAACACATAAAATACCAAAGCCACCTAAAGATGCGCCCAAAAACTTATTTGAAGAAGCAGGAGTTTTTGTAACACTAGAAACATTCCCTGAGAAACACTTAAGAGGATGCATAGGTTACCCGGAACCTATAAAACCGTTAGTTGAAGCCGCGATGGACTCAGCAATTAATGCTGCGTTTCAAGATCCTCGATTTCCCGCGCTTGAAAAGGAAGAATTAAACAGAATTGTAGTAGAAGTGAATATACTAACTCCACCTGAGTTAATTAGAGTCTCAAATCCCAAAGAATATCCAAAACAAATTGAAGTCGGAAAACATGGATTAATTGTTGAACATGGGTTCTATAGAGGATTGTTGCTTCCAATTGTAGCAGTTGAATATAAGTGGAGTTGTGTGGAATTTTTAACCGAAACTTGTCATAAAGCTGGATTAACTTCAGATATGTGGCTTGATCCGCATACAAAAATCTATAGATTTGAAAGCCAAGTTTTTGCTGAGGAATCTCCTAAAGGAAAAATTAGAGAAATCGATCTTAAGGAACTTATTGCTCGTAAATAATAATTAAAGACAAAGTTATTGGGGCCAATTATTTGACACAAAATATACCTGAAAGAGAAAACTTACCAACTGTAGCTTCTGGAAAAATACTATATCATTATTCGTATGATATTGGTGGGGAGCTCAATACTGAAGGCCTTACAGAAATACTTTCAGATATTGGAAAAGTTAAAACTATTTCAAAGAGGTTTGCATCTACTTTTTCACCTAGGTTTTTTGAATTAGGATTTGAGCCAATAGAAGTAAAATTGGGCGATATTTCAGTAAATTACAGAGGTTCATTGCTAAAGCTCGGCATTTTTTGTGAAGTAGCCGCAATTGGCGTATTATGTATAAGATTAGAATTACCTATTGAAAATGTCAAATTAGAGGATTTAATAAATCTCGGCGATTTAGTTGAAGATAAAATTTTATTTAATGGTAAATCGACTTTTATCAAAGATATAGCTAAAGATTTTAAAGATAAGATTTTTGAAAAACTCTCAAAAAACATAACATTTTATTATAAACCCCCTGAAGAGCCTGATACATATATTTTCTTTGTTGTAAACAATATTGTCCCAGAAATATTACCTCTTGATTTCTTTAAAAATGAACCTAAACTTGTGACAGCAATAATAAGAGGAGAAAAAAATTACAAAGATCTCAGCCCAGAAGAAGTTGCTGAGGCAACTAAATTATGGATTAGCTATTCTCAATCCGATTTGGCAGTAATAGATTGGTATTCAACTCTAGTATCTTCAAATGATGGTGAACTTAATGAGGATATTGTGCGAGTTGTTGAGCTTGCAAGAATGCAGTTGTTAGAATTAATGACGTATGACAGAATACTTGATAAAATGATAGACGATACATATCTTGCAATTAGACCTTATTTGAGCCCAAAATCCCTTACAGCGCTTTCTTGGCTTGGAGGGGAATCCAAAAAATTATCTTCAACTCTTTATACTTTAACTGAAATGAGAATGGATATTACCGGCCTTGTTGAAGATGTTTTAAATGCAACAAAAGTTACTGGGGATTGGTATTTAGCAAAGGTATACAGATTTGCTTCTGAGAGATTTAGGCTAAAAGACTGGCACGATAGCGTGGGAAGAAAACTAAGAGAGCTAGAAGAAGTCTATACCATTGCAACCGATAGAGCAATGGGATACAGGCAATCGATGTTTGAGTTTTTGATTGTGCTACTTATTGCTCTTGAAATAATTATAATGCTTGTAACATTAACTAAAGGATAAAATGCCCTTTAAGGTGTTTAAGAACGTATTTGGCATATTTGTAATACATTTACTTTTTTTCAATAACTTATGAAAAATTTCAGGTAATTACAGGATAGAAAATCCTTGAGTATTCAAACAAGCAGTTAGGTCTCTTTTTTATAGTTAAAGTTGGGTCCCTAATGACGGCGCTAATATCTCTGCAAATCGTTAGGTGGACTCACGCTAATTTTCTTCAAATATCTAGGGATTATTCTTAGCTGAAAAAAATCTTTAATAAAATTAATTTAAAATAATTGCATTAGTTGCGAAGTCCCTATAAGAGTTAGATGTATTTCATAGCTATTATTCTAGCTCTATCAGAAGTATCTTCAGCAGCATCTGCAACATTTTCAATTGCCGCAACTAAATCTTTTACCGTTAGAATTACCTTTATATCGCTCTCTGATTGTAGAAGGTCTTTTCTTAATTTTAGCTCAAGATCATCTACTTTTTCTTCTAGCTTGTTCACTTCATAGGTTAGTTCAATTGCTTTTTTCATACTTGAGCGCATTGTGAATAAAGCTTCGCGCAATTTGTTTACAGTCTGAATAGTAGCATTAGTTAAATTTTGAAGATCTGGCTTCAGTTTTTCACTTATAATGCAAAAAGGTGATTCTTTAATTATCCTCGCGCATTCTTCAGCCCAATCAGCTATATCATCCAAATCATGAGCTAAGGCTAAGAGATCTTGGCGGTCAACTGGCAAAATTATGCCGGTGGTAAGTTCAAGAACGATTTTTTTGGTTATTTCATCGGATTCTTCTTCAAGTTGTTTCATTTTGGCTGCGATCTCATTTACTTTATCGAGGTTGCAATCAGAAAAAGCTTTAACCACATCTTTAAGTAAAGAAACGACATCACAGGCCTTATCAATATTTTTTCTAGTTAGCTCTAAGATTGCTTCTTCTTTTTCTTTCCCCATTAGAACAAGCGGAGATCGAGTTCGAAACAAGAATTTGCCCCACTTTAAATTTCAATATTATGCCTTTATAAAATTTCGGTTATCAGTTATCAGCCCTCAGACAAAGTATTTGATCAATAAATAAATTCCAGCACATACTCCCATTGTGATTGGAACTGTTAACAACCAGCTTTGAATGATTCTCCAAACAACTTTCCAATATAATGCCTCTTTTCTGCCTTTTGCAAGGCCAACTCCAATAACTGACCCGACAATAGTATGAGAAGTTGAAATTGGGAGCCCAAGAGCGCTAGCTATCAGTATTATGGTAGCTGTGGAATATTCGGCAGAAAATCCGAGTGTTGGTGTTATTTTAGTTATTCCCGTACCAACTGTCATTATAACCTTATATCCCCACGTAAGTGCCCCGATTATTATCCCGATAGCACCGAAAGCCAATAACCAAATTGGCGTTATAGCTCCACCGTGATAGGTTAGTACTAGGTAAATTGGACCCACAGCATTAGCAACATCATTTGAGCCAAAACTAAAACCTACATACATAGCAGTTGCTATTTGCAAATAACCAAAAACTCTTTCAACTTTAGATAAGTTTGTAGTCCTTTCAAGAACGAATTTTCTTATTAGCGTATAAATTACAAACGCGCCAATCGCACCAAATATTGGTGATGTTATCCAACTGAGAACAATTTTTTTCATTACTGCCCAATTTACACTCCCGGTGCCGAGAGAAATCAAACCAAATCCAAGCATAGCTCCAACTATAGAATGAGTTGTAGAAACAGGCAATCCTTTCCATGTTGCAACAGTGAGCCATATACAGGCTGCTGAAAGTGCAGAGAAAGCTCCAATTGTAATTATGGTTATATCCGTTATTGAACTGGTATCAACAATCCCTTTGCCTATAGTTTTGGTGACATATGTGCCAAAGAAAACCGCCCCAAGGAGATCGAAAATAGCTATCCTAATAAGAGCTCCTCTTAGCGAAAGCACTCCACTTCCGATGGATGTTCCTAGAGAGTTAGCTGTGTCATTAGCTCCTATATTCCAAGCCATGTAGAATCCGATAATAAGAAGAAAAATAAGAAGTAAATCCACTTAACCACCTTTTGAAAGTAAGTAAATAAAAAATACCGCAATCAATGTGGACAAAGTTAGTGAAAAAGTGACAATTTTTATAGCAGACCAATTTTCTGCTTTTTTGGTTATAAGTATGATTGCAGATAAAATTGCCCCAATACCGACTCCTAAAACCCAAACTAATACAATTGCTTCTTTAAAGAATACCAAGATGCCCACTCACAAATGGCTATTATCTCACTCATTAAACTCACCATAATTCAAGTTAATTAATTATGCTCTAAATAAAATTTTAAAATTTAAGCAAATCGCTAATTAATAAACCTGCCGAAAAAGAAATTTATCATGATTTTTAATTAAGATTGCTTATTTGCAACTTGAATTAGAAAATTATAAAATTACTCCAACTGGTTTAATCTCAAGTTTACTTTGAGGATCAGCAACAGCTCTTCCGATAACTGAGGAGCGTATATTATATTTTTCAATAATTCTCCTAGCTTTATCAACTTCATTTTTTGATAAAACTATACAAAATCCAGTTCCCATATTAAAGGTACGATACATTTCCTGATTACTTATGCGACCAAATTTTTGAATTGCTTTAAAAATTAGCTGTGGTTCTGGTAAATTATCGAGAACAAACCCTATTTTTGGAATCTTTCCAATACGTTTCAGTTTAAGAAATCCTCCTCCTGTGATATGAGCTAACCCTCGTACTTCGCAATTTTTTATAATATCGAGCACTGGTTTGGCGTAAATCTGAGTCGGTTCAAGGAGTTCTTCACCAACAGTACGATTTGAATCCGGCAACTTCTCATCAAGTTTTAATTTTGCAGATTCCAAAAGTACCTTTCTTGCGAGAGTAAATCCATTCGAGTGGATGCCAGAACTACTAAGGCCTAGTACCACATCATTGGATTGAATTTTCTCTCCAGTAATAATTTTGTCTCTTTCAACAATACCAACACACATCCCAGCTAAATCGAATCCTTTCTTTTCAATTTCTCCGCGTATCATTTCAGGTATTACGGCAGTTTCCCCACCAACAATTGAAATGCCTGCAATTTCAGCTCCTTTAACTAATCCTTTCATTAGTTCCTCTGTCAACTGCCGATCGGGTTTTTGAACTGCTAAATAATCGATCAAAGAAATTGGTTCGGCTCCTACACAGATAGTGTCATTAACACACATAGCAACAAGGTCAATGCCAATTGTATCGAACTTCTTAATTAACTGAGCTACTAGAATTTTAGTGCCTACTCCATCTACATGGAGCGACAATATTTTGTCGTTCCCAATTTCAATTAACCCTGCGAAATGGCCAATTATATCTAATGGGGCTCCGATTTTTCTCTCTCTAAATTTGAATGTCTTTTTAATATGATCCCAAATTATACTGTGTATCTTAGAAACTTCATTAACATTAACGCCGACCTTGGCGTAAGTAAATTTCTCACTCATATTAATCACTCAGTAATTTTCAAGTTAAATTACCTAAAATTAGAGGTTAATCACTTGGCTAAATTTTTTTTATATTCCAAAAATTTCTCTCGTAGTTTTGGATTTTCCATTGCTAGTATTTGAATTGCAAGCAGAGCCGCATTCTCTCCCCCATCCACACCAACCGCAGCGATTGGCACACCTCTTGGCATTTGTACCATAGAGAGAAGGGCATCCAGCCCCTCTAGTTTTACATTCACTGGTACTCCAATAACTATTCTATCTGTATGGGTAGCAATTGCACCTGGTAAATGTGCTGCCAAACCGGCAACTCCAATAAAGACCTTCGTCCCTTCAGCTGTTGCTTTTCTCACAGTTTCAATTAACTTTTCAGGATTTCGATGGAAGGATATTACTTTAGTCTCAAAAGGGACCCCAAATTCTTTTAACACATTCTGAGCTTTTTCAGCTATTTTTAAGTCAGATTCGCTTCCGATAATTATCAGAACATCTGCCATTTTTTTACACTTCTAGCTTATTCTCCTAAGGAACTACCTTAACTTGAGGTGTAAGGCTATATTCAGGAATGTTCTCACCCGAGATAGTGACGATAATCGTATAGTTTCCAGGAGCGGTTTTGTTTGAAACACTAATCTTAGAAATATAGCCTTTCCCATCACTAGGTTTTATCACAGATTCAATAATTTCGCGTTTATTTGTACCACTAGCTAAGTCAGTAAAGCTTTCGGGCATCGAGAAAGAGATATGAACATTATTTGCTGTTGCTTTGCCTTCATTCGTGACCCACCAATGAACATTTAGAGTACCTCCCTGCTTTACTTCCCACGGGGGAGGAACTGCAAATCCTATGCTGAGTTCAGGCTTACCTAGGCATCCAAAAGAAGCTATTATCAACATGGTCACAACAGCTATTAGCAAAGTCTTTCTCATAATTCAACACTGAACTAAGGCTGAACTGCACATCTAATATATTTTTCTCATGTGCTTATATATGTAAATTTCAGCAGTAGATAATTGAATACAAAATTTTTCTAAGCGTTGCTGCCCGAGGAATAGAGTTGGAAATTTGGAAATGGCTGTTGAGCATAGTTGGAGAAAACAATATACTCACAAAGCCGGAAGACCTTTTATGTTACTCTTATGGTATCACAGAATTTAAGGAAAGCCTTTAGTCATCGTTAGGCCAGGAAGTAAAGAAGAGTTTTCTGAAATTTTGAAAGTTGCTAATGAAATTGAAAGGTGTAAAAGTTTTTAGTGGGTATATTTTATATACCCACAATTTAATAATTACCCACAAAAATAAATGAGGTAAAAATATGGAAGCTGTAGTTGAATTGGACAAAAGAGGGAGGGTAACTATACCTTTGGAAGTGAGGGAAAAATACGGAATGAAAGTAGGCGATAAAGTTAGGATCAAAATAGCTGATTTTGAGCGCAGAAAGAGTTTTCTTGAAGTTTGGGACCTGTGCCTAAAGGGAGCTGGTGATGCTGCTAAGCTTAAACACGAAGCTGTGAAGTAGGTTTTCGAAAAGAGGTACCTAAGGAATTTGAGAAGATGAAATATTTAGATTTTTCAGTTCCGCTTTGTATTGCCACAGGTCAGCCGAGAGATAAATATGAGGCGTGTAAAAGGCTGATGCATAAGATCGAGAAGGGCGAGGAAGTAGTAATAGCCACTCCACTCCTTTTTGTTGAATGCGCTCATATATTTGAGCGAGAAGGTCATTCCAGAGAAAAAATTTCCAACCAATTAAAAGTACTGTTAGATTGTAAAGGGCTAAAAACCGTAGATTTGGAGAACCGAAAAAATTGTAATCAAGCTATCGAGCTGTTCGGCAAATATCAAATAGATATCGTTGACGCGTTAAATATTTTGACCATGCGCAAATTAAATGTTAAGGAGATTTATTCGCTAGATTCTCATTATGATATTATTAAAGAAATCAAAAGAATAGAACCAACTATACGTTAGTTTTAAGATCGAATGTCGATCTTTTTGGAGTTAAAATTCACCAGACCAACAGCAAGAAATGTAGCATTATTTTCATATAACAATTGACGTGTTAGAAATGGCACAAGTAAAACTAAGAGGACATCATCTGGTATGTTTGCAGTTTTTTAAAGGCGAGGGTTATAGCAAAGAGTTTATTGATAATCTTCACGGGGTTATGAAGAGGCTCAAGACCGAAGTGGCCTTAGAGGTGGTAGAGGGGAGAGATGATGTTTGTTTAAAATGCCCGCATTTGAAAGGTGAGATTTGTTCTTATGCAGAAAAGGAAATCAGAGCCATGGACAACAAGGCACATGAGCTTTTAAAATTTTATCCAGGAGAGCTTGTCGAGTGGGATGAAGTGAGCAAAAAAGTCGAAAAAATTCGTGAGTTATGGCGGAAGGAATTCTGCGATGGTTGTGATTGGGAAAATACTTGTTGGGCTTAATATCAATTATTTGGGGGTAATTAATGGAGCCTGTTGAAATAATTTTACTGGGGAGTGGTGGAGGTCGGTGGGTAACTATTAAACAAGCCCGATATACCGGAGGCATTCGCCTTCATAATGGAATTAGACTTCATATAGATCCTGGTCCAGGTGCTTTGGTTCGAACCTATCAGTTCGGGTTAGATCCAATGAAAATTGATGGAGTAATTACTTCACATTGTCACCCCGACCATTATACAGATGCAGAAGTTCTTATCGAAGCTATGACCCACGGCATGACAAAAAAAAGGGGATTTTTAGTTGCAAATAAAACTGTGTTAGAAAGTGTTGAAGGGTTTGGTGGCCCAGCAATTTCAAAATATCATCAAAATTTACCTAAAACAAAGATTTTAATGGAATCTGGTCAAAAGGCAAAGCTTGAGAATTTAGAGATCGAAGCTACACCGGCTAAACACAGTGAGCCAAAAACTATTGGTTTAAAATTTTACACAAGCCAAGGTATAGTTTCGAGTATTTTTGATTCTGAATATTTTAATAGTCTTTCGGAACCATATGTTGGTTCTAAAGTATTATTCCTTGCTGTTATGCGGCCCTTTGCTGATCGAATTCCATTTCATCTTTGTACTGAAGATGCTGCTAAAATAATAAAAGAAGCTAAACCAGAACTTGCAGTTCTTACACATTTTGGAATGAAGATGATTCTCCAAAATCCTGCAAAGCAAGCTCAATGGGTGGAAAAAGAGACCGGAAGTAAAACCATAGCTGCTGAAGACGGCATGGTTATTAAAATTGATAAAGAAATTACGATTAGTAAGGTAACGCCGCAGAAAAAATTGAATTTTTTTTAGAGGGTACACCCCATGAAAGAAAGTGAACTCCCAAAAGAATATGCTCCATCCAAAAGCGAGGCTAAATGGCAAAAAATTTGGGAAGAAAACCAAATTTATAGGTTTAGAAAGGATCATAGGCCAAATTTTGTAATCGATACTCCTCCTCCTTTTACTTCTGGCGAACTCCATATGGGACACGTTCTAAACTTCGTTTTTATTGATGTGGTAGCACGTTATAAGCGAATGCGCGGGTTTAATGTTTATTATCCTCAAGGTTGGGATTGCCATGGCTTGCATACCGAACTTAAGGTTGAGAGTATACATAATATCACAAAACACGATGTTTCGAAGGAACAATTTAAAAAATACTGTATAGAACTGACTGAGCGCTTTATAGATAAAATGAAGGCTCAATTGAAAGCAATTGGCTATTCACCAGACTGGAATTATGAATACCGAACAATGGATCCAGATTATATTAAAAGAGTTCAATTAACTTTTCTAGATTTTTATAAACGTGGTTTAATCTATAGAGCAGAACACCCAGTGAACTGGTGCCCACGCTGCGAAACTGCGATTGCAAATGCTGAAGTTGAATATGAAACTAGGATTACTTCTCTTAACTATATTAAATTTTTAATTGAAGGAAAGCCAGTTTCAATTGCAACGACTAGACCTGAACTTCTTTGCGCATGTGTCGCAGTTGCAGTTCATCCAAATGATGATCGATATAAGGATCTAATTGGGAAAAAAGCAGTAGTTCCTATTTATAATAAAAGCGTCCCAATTATCGCAGATCCCGATGTTGACCCTAGTTTTGGAACTGGCATAGTAATGATTTGCACATTTGGTGACAAACAAGACGTTGAATGGAGATATAGGCACAATTTGCCGGTCATAAAAGCAATAGACCAAAAAGGCATTATGACTGAAGCCGCTGGCAGTTATGCCGGGTTATCAATTGAAGAATGTAAAACTAGAATTGTTCGAGATTTAGAGAGAGATTGGCTTCTTGAAAAAACAGAGCCGCTTGAACAAAATGTAGCAGCTCATGAACGCTGTGGGACTCCAATTGAATTTTTAATCACACTACAATGGTTTGCAAAAGCACGCGAATTTAAGGATGAAGTTATTACTGCTGGAAAACA
>JACRDV010000099.1 GCA_024860865.1 Methanobacteriota archaeon
TAATAAAATGTCCTCAATTCTCAGAGTCAGAGTCGAAAATATAAAATCTAAAAACAAAGTAACAG
This sequence comes from Methanobacteriota archaeon, assembly GCA_024860865.1. Classification (GTDB taxonomy): domain Archaea; phylum JACRDV01; class JACRDV01; order JACRDV01; family JACRDV01; genus JACRDV01. The sequence goes on from JACRDV010000099.1 coordinate 66, forward strand.
CAGATTTACTCTATCTGCTACTGTTTTAACAGTGAATATTTCATCAAGCTGAACCTTAGCTGCTAGATTTAACAGATTAAGATGGAAGAGTGCAAAAAGCACATACCACAAGGTGTGAACGCACGAGAAGTGTGAATGGATATAGAACAAAGAATTAACACAAGATGCTACAACAAAGGATTTGGAGAAAGCTTAGATGATACATAATGCTTAAATATTAATTACAACCCTTATTTTATTAGAGCTGTACCGTCTGTGGCAGCGTCCCTTGGGGACGTAACCTAGGATTGGGTTTGAAAGCTCTCCCATTCGCAAGAATGGGTTTTACCTTATCTATATTTTCTTGAAATAGACCTTCTTTTCAATACCAGCTTTATGATTTCGATCTTCTCCTTTGGATAGTCTTGGTTTTGAGCTTTCCAAGCATAATGGTAGAAATTTTTCAGAGTTGTATGTGGGGATTATGATGCTATTGATGGTAGAATTGAACTCATTGATATCACTTTTCCAGTTCTTCGATTGCCTCTTCAATGATAGCCTTCGTTATGAAGAGCTTGCTAATGCTATAGAGATCGTTCAATGCTTTCTTGGTCTCTTTTAGATTAATCAATCCTTCTCTGTAAGCTCTGGCAATTATTCCGGCAGAGCCATGAACCTTAAATCCTAGGTTTTCACCAGCTTCTCTGGCATCCAAATCATCGGTTAAGAAAATCCTTTTTCTAAGTTTGTTGCATAGAGACAAAGCATGTAATTCGCCTTCATCCAACCTAAAACTTCCAACTTTATCCCTTATTTTTTCTGTATCTTCATCAAGCACTTCAAGAATTTCGATGTTCTTAGCTTTTTTAAGTTCTGTTTCTCCAGGTTTGCCTTTGACACAAACTTCTTCGTATACCTTTCGAGGGATATAAATTTTAGAGAATGTAGTGAGTAGTTCAAATTTTTCAATCTGTGCTAAATGAATTAAAGGTCCAGAATCTGAGATTGCCTCAAGACCCATGCAATCCCCACTTGATATCCTCCAAAACCGCCTTTTTCTGTTTTTCTGCTAGTTTTACTGGATCCAGACCAATTAACTTGATAGCCTCTTCTCTCTTAATCTGACCCTTCAGATATTGATCAAGAATTGTTTCTTGCCTAATTTTATCAATGCCTATTTCCACTGCTTTTGCTATGATGGTGGTTACTTTTTCTTTTCTAGTTTTAGCCAATATTTCTAACTCCTTTAGCAATCTATATTGCATTGTTTTCCTCCTTTATTCGTATCTTTATATTGATCAATAAAGTAAACTTCTCCCTTCTTTAATAGATTAGAGAGGATTTTATCAACGTTGTACTGCTTGCCTATTTTAATTGTATTATCAGTGGAGCCGCCATCTACGATCATGATTTCGATCTTTTCCTTTGAGTAGTACTGCTTTTTAATGCTTTCCAAGCATAACGGTAAAATTTCTCAGAGTTGTAAGTTGGGATTACAATGTTTATAGCGGGTGGATCTCTCATAATCTTTCTCCAATTGAATCATCAACTAAATTTTGGGCAGATATTTGGTCTCCCTGCCTTTACCAGATGCTGTCAACAGCCCTTTCTCAACAAGCTGTGTTAATTCTTGAATTGCGGTTTCATGAGATACTTTGTTCAATTCTTTGTACACTTTATTTGTAATAAAACCATCTCTAAAAGCATATTGTAACGCTTTTCTTTGTCTTTCGTTCAACTCAACTCCAAGTTTTTCTATTTCACCTATCACTATTGCTTTTCCGCTTGATCGAAATATAATGTTTGTAATCTCGCTTATCTAAATTCTAGTTTAGGTTTAGGGATTCCCCATTCTTCGCATAATTCATTAATCAAATAAATTAGTTATCAGTGTTATTTATTTCTACTAATCTGCTGTACAATCGAAAATGCTCTTTAGAGTTATGTAGATGAAATAATTATTTCTGCAAGGATTCCTAAAGTAGAGTAATGTTCTCATTTGGTTGCAACAATTCTTTGATAAATCTTTGTACTTATTTTCATCGTAAATTATGTTTAAATGGATATCAAGTCAAGTTCTTACTTCCGGGGTTCTTAAACTAACAAATAGCCGAGCAAGTTTCATTATTTACAAATTCATTAATTGATTTAACTTATGAATGGCTAAATTTCTTCGCGACTTCCCGTAAACTTTAAGAAGAATAACTGCAGTTCTATTGCAGAATTAATAAAATCAAAAAAAGCAACAGCAGATTTACTCTATCTGCTGCTTACGCATAAGTTTTAACAGTGAATATTTCATCAAGCTGAACCTTTTTGTCCCCATTTATGTCAAACCATCGAAGAACTAAAGTTTTAATAGGCGGGCGATAGTTCTTAAGGAATAGCAAACCTGCTTCAGTACCGTATCTGTGGGTTCCCATCACATAAAGCTGGTCTGGCTCAACTAAGCTAATGATCACATAGTCCTCCTGCTGCCAGCGACTTATGTAAACATCACCTTTATAGGTTAGAGTATCTTTTGTGAAGTTCACTCCGATCTCTTTTGATTTATTCACAACCAGTGGATTTGCAATAGGCCCTCCTAACACCACTCGAAGGCCAGTCACTTTCTTTGAACTGAAAAGAGTAGCCATTGTTGGTATCACCCTGCCAGCGATGTTTTGGTCCTCCGTTGCACCAACTATGATGCTGAAGTTAAAAAGTGCAAATTCGCCTATTCTTTTAGGCGAGGGAGGTGAAGGGGTAGGAGCTGGAGGGACGTATTGAATTCCACCCAGAGAAGTAGATGTTGGCGAGATAGCTGTGCCAATGATTTGAGGAGCAATTCCAGAGAAGTGTGGAACTACCATAACAATTATATTATATTCTTTATGAATGTAAACTCCTTGAGTCAAGTTAGTCAAAGGACCATCCTTAAGACTCCATGTAATTGGAGTAGCATTTTTCCCTCCTATGAACCAAGCTGTGCTGTAGTCAGAATATTCTGGCGGTCGAGCACTAACTCCCATAGAAATATTCCATATCTCATGCCATGTTCCATTGTATAGTTTAGGAATCTTTACTGTGACATTTTTGCTCTCATCTAACTGACTTGGATCATATCGTGTAATCACTGCAACCCTTTCATAAATTTTTGGTGCTCCACTTCCAAACCTAAACTTCTTGTCAAATCTAGTGCTAGTGGAATTATCCTGAAAAACATCTGCATCAAATTCTGCATCCGGCACTCCGGATGACATTATGTCGGCCTTAATGTATTCGACCACCTTTAATATATCTGGATATGGCGGAGTAGGAGTTGGAGGGGCTGTGAGATATATCATCCTGATGTTAAATCTTCCTCTTAAACCAAGCCATTCCGGATTGAAGAAGGCTAATGGTTCTTGGAATAATGGTGCTCTCGCAACTGTTGCATTTGGATTCCATACCTCAACGAATGTTTTTTGCTTCATAGCAATAGCAAAAGCTTCTTCTGGACCTGGAGGGCTGGCATCGAATTTCTTTACAGTAATGTTTTTGCTGGATTGGGTTTGTGCGATAGTAAACTTATAAAAGCGTGGGGCATAACCTGGCGCAAATACTTGCACAGTGATATTTCCAGGTCTAAGAGGTATTGAAAAGCCACCGGTGTCATTAGTATTGCAAAATGTTTTGACTGAAAATGTTCTATTTAATGAAATATTCAAAAGCAAAAAGGCACGAGATATGTTTTTATATGCTCCAGATGCATTCACTAGTTGAAAATCAACCATTGTCCCGTTAAATAGTAATCCTCGCGGTGCTCTCCGCCAATTATTTCCAGCCAATCTATCTGAAGCGGTAATATTCACATTTAAATTGAAATTTGTAGTTCCAGTTCTTATTACTATATACTTAACATAGTTAGAGTGATTTCTAAGAGTTGTATCGCTTGGCGGAGGAGCTGAGGTAACATTTCGAGCATAGAAGCCGATTATGTAGTCAGTATTGCCTATTACATCTAGTGTATAATTACCACCAGTTACGGTTGTATTGACGGTTGTGTTTGCATCTACGGGTGGTGCATCTTGTGGCCACATGTTTCCAGCTGCTAAAATGTATGCTACAACTTTTATTTGTTTCATAGTTGGCCCAAATTGTGTTACGTTAAATTTGCCAAAAATTCTTACCGGAGACCAACTTAAATTGAGTGTTATATTGAATAAGTTTGTATTAAACCCAACAGCAGTTGTATTATGTCGTGGTGGCAAAGGTATTTGTTGGCAAGGAGGATGTGGACTTGGAAATGAACCAAAGCAGTACCATGGTGGCGGATTAATAAACGGTGGTATAGCAGCTTCTATTGTGTAGTTTCTACCCTCAGGCACTGTTACATTTTTTATGCTCGTATTCATAAACATAAATACTTCATTACCTGTTTTTTTGTCTAATACCCTTAGCATGTAATTGGGTATATTGTGGGTGCCGTTAGTTACAGTAATCCTTAAAGTTGCAGCTGGGGTAAGAAGGAACTTCATTTGGAGAATAGGTTGAGGGGGAAACACCATAATCCTAGGTTGGCTTATATGAGTAATTTCCTGCCCGATTTTCCTTTTGACTACTATTTGTAGCGGTTGGTTAGGAGGCAGATTTACTATATCGAGACTATTGAGGGTGTTGTTAGTTGTATTAATATAAAATCCTGCAGGAATTCCCAGATGAGTGAAGTTCATATAGGTTATATTAACGTAAGCAAAAGTGGCGTTAGTACCGGTGTAGTTTATGACTGTTGCATAGAATCCAGCGCTAGTCACGGTCTCTGAACAAAGTGAAAGTGTTCCTAAGAGAAATATAAACATAAAAAAAGTTTTCCATTTATAATATTTCTCCGTAAAACCACCTAACTATTTTTAATTAGCCAGAAATTTATTAAAAGCTAAAAAATCTGGCTACTCGGTAAAAAGTAGAAACTAATACAATAAATTTTTTTCTAATTAAATCCAAAATTTTTTTATTAAAATGAATAAAAAAGTTAGAATTATTAACGGCCAATAAAATTTAGAATCATAAATTATAAAGTCTAACTCAAAGTCTATCTCAAAAATTAAAACTTTTTAATTAGAACTGTCTAGTATTATTTGACTATTTTCATCTTTGACTGGCTCAATTTTATGTGTAACTCAACTGCTCTGTCAGTTGTACTTCCAACTGATCTATAAACAAATTGCTAGTAAAAAAGAATACAAGAAAGATTTCTAAAGCAATGTTTTTTATTTTTCATGGCCACTTCATAATTATTATCCGACAGATTTATATATTTTACGTGTTGTAATTACACACATGAAAGGAATTCTTCTAGCTTTTAGAGTATTCAAGAATACCGATGCAAAAACAACTAACCTCTTCTGCCAGAAGTTTTATGGGCAAGATACAAGCTCCCATGGTGGCAAGTACCACCATCACAAGCGCGGTTTGCTTGAGGACATTCCGCATGTGAAACTAATAAGGGGAGTGATAATGCTATTAGAAAAAGATGCTGAGAAAGTGATCGAATTTCTAAAAGAGTTCAATGCTGAAGTGCATGTTAGAGAACTAGTTCTAACGCCGGGTGACGAAAAGGTATTGAGGAGGAAAGACTAAACTATTTTTGTCCCAAAGCCCAGAGGAGGAGTACTATATGGAGATTAACAGAGAGCTCATAAAGAGAAGAGCAGTTGAAATCAAAAAAGCCGTAGAAGAGCTAAAATCCATAGCGTTAGCTAGCAAAGAGGAATTCCTTTCAAACTCTATCACTATCGATGCAGCAAAATACAAGCTGCTCGTCGCCATAGAGGTAGCGATATCCATATGCAATCACATTGCCGCAAGACTGGGGAAAAAAATACCAGAAAGTTACTCTGACTGCTTTATAATCCTTGGAGAAGCTGGCCTCGTTTCTAAAGACCTTTCTGAGAGGCTGGCAAGAATGGCAAAGTTCAGGAATATGTTGGTGCATGTCTACTGGGAGATTGAGAATGCGAAGGTTTTCGAAATAATACAACAAGACCTAAAAGAACTGGAGGAATTTATAGGTGAGGTGGGTAAATTATGATAGTGCATCAGCTTTCAAAAAAGAAAAAAACAGGAGTTAAAAATAGTCTCAATATCATTCTTGCAAAAAGAGAAGAAGTTGTCTTCGCCTACCTCTATGGCAGCCTCCTCTCTGCCAACTGGTTCAGAGATATAGATATAGCTGTCTTTGTGGACGAAAAAAGAGTAAGCAGAAAAGAAGCCTTAGACTATGAAATATCCCTTTCCCTTGAGCTGGAAAAGGAGCTTCGCATGCCTGTCGATGTTAAGCTCTTGAACTACGCTCCTTTAAGCTTCAAGTACGAAGTCACGAAGGGTGAAGTAATCTTCAGCAGGAATGAAGAAGCAAGATTCTCATTCCTTGAGGAAACCTGGCACCGCTATCTTGATTACGCACCCGTAGAAAGAGAGTTCATAAAGGAGATGCTCTAAGATGGAAGACGACCGAGAAAAAATAATGGAGAAGCGCTCCTCTCTTCGAAGCTGGCGGGAGAGAGTACCGAGAAGGCCGCGATAGAACGAGCTTCTCGGCATAGCTCTGGTAGCTGTGATTTTCCTCGCCATCGTAGCCTCTGCTTTCATGGGAAGCGAGAGCACGGCTTCAAAAAATCCGGGAAAACAGTACCTGCAGCAAAAAAGCCAACCACGCAGAAGGAAACGCCTGCTCCAACTACGGTACCTCCCTAGGAAAAAACACCATCAACTTCTAAAACCGCACCAGCAAGCTACCGCTGTTCCATACCAGCGCCGAGCATAAAAATAGATTCGCCTCAAAATATCACCTACAACACCAGCACACATCCGCTCAGCTTCCTTGTAGCTGGCAGCGGTCTGGACAGCGTGCTTCTCAGCGTGGACGGCGACGAAATGGAATTGATGCTATTGA
>JACRDV010000016.1 GCA_024860865.1 Methanobacteriota archaeon
ACACAGGGCAACTAGTGGGCGAAACAAAGTCCGCTGAGTTTATCGTACCTGCTGGCACCAAACCAGTGACAAGCCCGCCTGCAAGTTGGACCGTAATTTGGGGCCATAAAGGATTCGATGTTAAGGGTCGGGTTTTTTACGACACAAAAAGTGGCCCTTCGTATCGTTACAAGACTGACGTGGCTTGGACTCACTTTGATGTGTATAGCTAGAGAGGACTCTATAATCTCTCTTTGGTTAGTGATATAGCTTTAGCCAATGATTTGTACATAATTTTTTAGAACAAACTATTTTTTATACTTTTCAAATTTTTTATGAAACTTTTATATTAAATTTTACCAAGAGAGGCGGGTTTGTTGCTGATTTTAGTTCCTACGAAATTTTATCAGATGTACCCTAAAAGTTCTAAATGAGATTTTTTTCGAAGATAAATCACGGGAATACCAATTTCTCTCGCTTTTTTTCTTAAGTTTTTATCATTACTGCAAAGTACAGCTTTGTTATTCAGCGCATATTCAATTAGCAACTCATCTATAGGCTTTGTTGTTCTTAGAGGGATTACTCGACAATTGTTTGCTAAGTTCAAAGCGATATCTGCAGCTTTTCTTTCTAAAGATTTTTTAGAGCTCTCTTTTATTCTTTTCAACTCATCCAGTATAGGAGATAAAACTACTAACTCATAGGCAACTGGTAACAATCTTTCAGTCTCTTTGAATATATCAACTTTGAACTGGGCTGGTATCATGAGGAAATTTGAATCTAATACAACTATTCTCTTAGCCATTTCGAATCCCTATTAATTTTTTTCTTGTGAAAATTTAAAGCGCTTTTTCATTTATTTGTTAAAGCTTTAATATTTGGGGCACCAATTCTATCCTACTAAGGTTGGTGATTATATGACACTTGAAAAAACACTTCTAATGATACCGGGTCCTGTAAACGTTTCGCCCAGGGTTTTAAGGGCTATGGCAAAACCTGTTATAAACCATAGAAGCCCCGAATTTGGCAAACGAACTTTAGAAATCAATGAAATGTTAAAAAAGGTCTTCAAAACTAACAATGACATTATTATTTTAACTTCCTCTGGGACTGGTGGAGTTGAGGCTGCGCTCGCGAACACAATTAAAGCTGGTGACAAAGTTTTAGTTTGTGTAAATGGTGCTTTTGGAGAAAGAGCCCGGAATATTGCAGAAGTTTACAACGCAGATATTATAGATGTTAACGCTGATTGGGGCAAGGCAATCAGTTCAAAAGATGTTAAAGAAAAACTTACTCAAGATACAAAAGCTGTTGTAATGGTCTATAACGAAACCTCTACTGGAGTTCAAAATCCCATAGGAGAAGTTGGAGAAATCGTAAAGCAAACCAATACTCTATTCATTGTTGATGCTATTTCAGGACTCGGCGGTCATTATGTTGGTGTCGATGAATTTGGAATTGATATTTGTGTAGTTGGTTCTCAAAAGTGCTTGGCAGCTCCGCCAGGATTAGCTTTTGTCTCGATATCTTCTAAAGCTTGGAAAGTAATTGAATTAAATAAACCAAGAAGTCTGTACTTTGATTTAGTTAGAGCAAAGAGTTTTTTGCAAAAAGATCCGCCACAGACTCCATTTACTCCAGCAGTCTCAACTTTCTATGGATTACATGAGGCCCTTAAGATAGTAGAAGAAGAAGGTTTAGAAAATTGGATTAAAAGGCATGAGATAATAGCAAAGGCTACCAGAGAAGGCATCAAAGCAATGGGATTAGAATTATTTGCTGATGAAAAAGTGGCTTCAAATACTGTGACTCCGATAAAATATCCAGCGGGAATTAATGATAAAGAATTTAGAAAAACTATGCGAACGAAATATCTTGTTGAGGTAGCTGGTGGCCAAAAACAGCTTTCTGGGAAAATCTTTAGGATCGGGCACCTAGGCACTGTTACATCGAGCGATATAATTAGCACACTTTCTGCAGTAGAAATGGCGATGAATGATTTTGGGATTAAAATTGAGCCTGGAGTTGGGTTATCTGCAGCTCAAAGGGTATTTAGAGGTTAATTTCCCGATATCGAAGAAACTTCATAGCTATAACTGCTCAATTTTATGAGTTTTTGGTCAAGGATATGTACTGGATTGAAATTGAGCTATTCAGAAAAGTGGGCATTTTTAAAATTGCGCATTTCTTGAAGAGAAATGGGCTTAACATAAATTTTTTCATAACTTTTCCAATTCTTTTTTAACTATCTCATAATCTTTTGGGCTTAATCTATAACCGGATTTGATCATATCTTCAAATGCTTGAATGACCAGTTTTTTCTTAACCAGTTTTCTCTTATAAAGTAGAATAAAGAGATATACACTTCCTCTTGTTTTGACGTCCATTACTTTAGCTATTTCTCTTCCTATGGCTTCATCTATTATTGCAACTCCATTTTTTTCTTTAGCTAAAGCTATTGTAGCCGCCTCACCTTCGTGGAGAGGTTGTTTAAAGTTGGTAGCAGCATTTTTAACAAAATTAAAAAATTTTTTATCTTTTAATTTAATTACAGTTATAATTTTATTTTCAACTAATTTTTCGATCATGTAAGCATCCAGAGCACCTTTCTCTTTTCCATTGATAACAACATCAACATAAACTTCCTCTGGGATTACTATTTCGTTGACAACTTTTTTAAGCTTTTTTAAAATCCAACTATAGCCTGCTTTGGTTAGGTGTATCATTGGGCTTGCATTTAAAATAAGCTTCATTCCTTTAGCCCGGCTTTTATATCTTCGATTATGTCTTTGGCTTTAATCGGTAAGGAGATTCCTTTTTTCTCAGTTAAATCTAGCATATCCCAAATCGTCACTTCTGCCATTTTGGCTGCTTTCCATAGGGTGATTTTTCCCTGCTGCAGGAGTTGCAACGCGAGGTCTTTTTTCCATTCCTTTATCCCTTTCTCGAGCATTTTCCTGAGCGCGTCAGATTTACTTAATGCTTCTATTTCCGTAATTTTCTCTAATTCTCTCCACAAGTCTTTGGATATTCTCATTGCTACGGTTTCCATATTGCTTTCCTCGTTTACATATGCAACAATTGCAAACATAAATTTTTCGATTTGACAGTGAAAAAAGTTAAAAAATTAGCTATTGAACACAATTAGCTTGATGTTTGTTTTTGAAATAGCTATTTAACATCTAACCAAAAATGTACTTCTCGATAAGGCTCTGAGCTAGTTTGATTGTAAAGATCAACTTCAACTTTAGCTTTCCCAGCGATATTTGGTGTGATTGTTAAAACTTTTGTGTAATTTTGGCCATCTGCAAGGCTGAGCCATCCTCTATCAACTTGTGCCCCATTTTGCTTAACAGTATAAATATAATTCATTACCCGACCTTCATGGTTTGTGACTCCAATTGTGAAGCTCAGCGGTTTTCCAATAATTCCGGTTTTTGGAATGCTTTTTGGCTCAATCCAAAATTCAGTAAAAGTTTCCTTTGGGTGAGGTGTATGTAAAGCATATGCTATAAGTCCCGCAAAAGCAATGATTGTTGCAACGGCTATTATATTAATTGTTCTTTCTTTCATCTTCATTTCCTATTTTTTAAAAATAGATTGCAAAATTCATTTTAAAGCTCGAATATTTTCTAATATTTTTATAGATCACTAGTAAAATACCGTTTGCTTTATTTAGCTTATGGTAAATTGTAAATCACAAATACCTTCGGTCGCTGCAAGGCAGGGTTGGACTTGAGCTTACAAGTATTTGTGAGTTTCTTTTGCAACTTCTGCCAACTCCTAATTTTAACGCAAAAAGAGACATGAAAGTATGCTGCCATTTAAAACAAACAAACCCAGAAATACTATTTAACTACCTAGGTTTTAACAGATTTTATAGCAATGGGAAGGTTGAAATTTATACCACCGTGGGTATTAAATCCCTAAAAGAAAAAATTATTTATCATAATATGATTATAAAATCCTAATATGATGAAAATCTTAGATGAAGTATTAGGCTCTGGAACCAAAATTCGAGCCCTTAGAGTTCTTGTGCTTAACCCAACAGAATCTTACTATGAAACTGAGCTCGCAAACTTAGCAAGTGTCCCACAATCTAGTTTACATGTTGAAATTGAAATTTGGTATGAAATCGGGCTTGTAAATATAATCAAAATGGGTAAACTAAATTTTATTTCGATTGATCAAACCCACTGGTTATATCCTATTTTGAAAAAATTATTTGAATCTGAGAAATTCGCAATAGAGAAAGCAATTCAAGAATTTGTTTATAAAATCAAACAAGAACTTGGCTCTGATATTAAAAAAATTGTTATATTCGGTTCGGCAGCTCGAAAAGAGATGCGAGTACTAAGCGATATTGATATCATAATTGTTGTATCTAATAAAGCTAATTTAAAAATTGTTGAAGATAAACTTGCTGAGATCAGGTTGCTCTTTTTAAATAAACATTTTTGGTTTGAAACTATTGTTTACTCAGAATCAGAGTTTAGCAACGAATCTCAATCACTCTTTTTAAGAAATGTAAGGACAGAAGGCATAGTTTATGAATGAGATTTCCGAAATTAAAGATTATTTAACAATAGCAAAAAGAGATTTTGAAACAGCAACAAAAATTTTAGAATATAACCCAGATGTATCAATTTTCATATTTATATTGGCGATGGAAGCAGCCGCTAAAAGCATTTTAGTTTCTAAAGGCGTTGCAAGATTGCCAAAAACACACATGGGTTTATTTAGCCTTTTAAGGGAAAGTGTAGCTGAACTGGGAGGTCTCCTTAAGGATTATTCAAAAATTTTGGCCATGCGAGCAAAAGCTGGTTATAGAACTAAACCTGTCTACGATGTGAATCAGGCAGCACAAGTTCAGGCTAAAGTTAAGGTTTTTATTGAGACAGTTGAACGCTTAGTTTAGCTTCTATTCAGCAATTCTCTATTTCTAACCTACTCTAGATTACTTTTCAATAGCTTCAACTAAAAAGCGCCTATTATCTAAAGGAATTAACTTTACTTTCTTTCCTTTTACTATGTTTAGGTGGTGTGCTAGATCTTCAGGGATATTTATTACCAATGATCGGCCCGAAATAGTAATTTTTCTTTCAAAGGCAAAAATATGGGCTTTTAATTGTTCTGTTCGCTTTTCAATTTCTTCAACTTGTTCTGGCGTGAAAATGAATTCACGGCATTTAGGGCATTCAAAGGCTTTTACATTGCGAAGCGGAAAACCTTCTATATACTCATATGTATCCAAAACAATCTCCTTAGCATTTTTGCCACATTTTTTACAAATCAATTTCATCTTCTCTTTCTCCAATAAATAGTTATAAGTTCTTCTTCACTTTTTTTGTTCCAAAGCCATACTGCGATTAAACTTTTATTACCAAAATCTATTTTGCTATAGTTCTTTGTTCCAAAGCGTCCATTGATTTCACTAAAAATAACTTCACCATTCTTTATAACTTCAATTGCTTCAAATTCGTTTATTCCTCGCTTTTCCATCTGTTTTCTAGCATGTTTTGGAATTACTACCAATCAATCACTTTTTATCACTTATTTAATAAGTGAATATTTAAAACTTTTTCTGTTCTAAAGAGCCATTTCAGCGCACTTTCAACTTCTTCTTTTCTTACAGATTTTGTAGAGAGAGAAAATTCCAAAGCAACAGTATTTGAATTAAAAGATAAGCTTGTGCATTATGGGATTTTAAAGCCTACTAAAAAAGTTGGGCATATACAGCTATATAAATTCAATAAAGAAAGTCTAGCCGGAAAAAAACTCAATAGGCTATTCTACGAACTAGCTGATATTGATATATCCATTTGTCGAAAAAGAAGAAGTTAAAGAAGAGATTCACAAAGCAAAAATAGAAGCGTGACCCCTTCCAACGCTAAAGCTTAGGCACCACTTCAAGAACTCGCTCCGTTGCCGGAGGCGCAGGTCCGCTTCAGTGCTTACGATGCTTTCGAGGTTGGTGCCTTTGCTCGGCTATCGTTTGTCTTCTTTTCCCCACAGGAGCCCAAAGTGCTAAAGCCTCACCCTACCCAAACTCGCTTTGCACTTTCACTGTGGGAGATCGCAACTTGCCCGCCTGCCTCGTGACGTATAGCCGCAGGCCTGGTGTTTTTGATAAAAAACTTGCGAGAAGAGAACTTAACGAGAAATCATTTGTAAATATCTAAGCAAACTATTTTCTAACCCTGAGTTGGTAGAACAACGGCCAAGAATGGGCGAATATTTGAGAACGTAAATATGATTGGTTAAAAAATTGCTGAGAGATAGTATACGAAAAAGTCATTAAAAGATGCGCGTAGCTTTATGGAACGTTAAAATAATCTAAAGAGATTCGGCATCGAAAAATTAGAAATAATAGTTAGAGAAAAAATTCTCTATGGAGTTATCCTAATTTCAGATTTTAGGATATCCTTTAGAGCTTTTGCAATTTTCTCAGGGAGAGTATCCATTTTTTTATCTATACTATCCAGCTTATTATCCATGCTATCCAACTTACCATTCATACTATCCAGTTTACCATTCATGCTATCAAGTTTACCATTCATGCCATCCAACTTACCATCCATCTTGCCCAATTTATTACTGATGTCTTCCAAGTAATCAACGCCTTTTCCCACTTGATTTAAAATTAGAGCTTGAGAAGATCTCATTGCCTTTGGAACTGGTTCCTCTACATCAAATTGAATTTCGTTTACTACTGGATTCTCTGCCAACTTTGGTTTTTCTTTTTTCACATCTTCATAAAATTTCATTATTGTATCCTTATCTCCTTCCACCAA
>JACRDV010000017.1 GCA_024860865.1 Methanobacteriota archaeon
ACTTATGGGTAGAATATCTAATTATCCAATGAGAAAAATAACTTAAACAAAAGTAGGTCGTACTCGTAGAAGACCAAATGTTAGGATTTTTCTTAGGTGAATGAAGGAGCTAAATACATACATTTCTATTGGATTAGGTTTATACGGTGAACTACCTACTGGCTAAAGCCAGTGGCATCACAGATGCCTTATGGTTTCCAAGGTCGCACGCTGGTTGGCTAGCCTCTCGCTATCGAGGCGTAGCTGCACAAAGCCTTGGTTATGGGCTGGTTCACAAACAGCCCTGTTCCAAACATATAGTCTAGGAACCTGTTTGCAATATTTATTGCTCCATTTAAATCTGCACTATATTCTAAGCCACAAGAGCACTTGAATAATCTTTTTATTCTAACTCCTTTCGCTCCACATTTATGGCAAGTTATTGAAGTGTGATTCTCTGGTATCAATTCAACTGGAATTCCTTCCCAGTTTGCTTTGTAAGTTATGAATTTTGTTAATTGAGCAAAAGCCCAACTATTTATTTTTCTATTGTTCTTTCTGCACCTAGTTTTCCCCTTTATCCTCGGCTTTCTGATTTTCTTTAATTTTCCTAAAACAATTGCTGGCACGTACCCTTTGTTTTTTAGCTCAACTGCTCTGTTTACGATTTCTCTGCTTATCTTATGGTTTACATCCCTAACAATTCTCTGCTCTTTATTTCCAATTCTTTTGATGATTCTTATTGCCTTCTCTATTTTTGCCTTGCCTAGGCTTTTTCTTAAATTGTTGTAGTGAGCTCTTATGGCTCTAATTTTATTTCCGTAGAACCTTGGGATCATTTTCCCATCCAACAACTCCACAGAAGTTGCTGGATTTCTTTCTCCTAGGTCTATGGCAATTATAGCAAGCTTAGAAAAATTTTGAGGGTGTTTAATTTCAACCTCTTTCTTAACAGCAAAATGCAGGAAATATTTTTCATTTTTTCTGGTTAACTTTGATTCGCAAATCTCGAAGTTTTCGAAATTGCAATGGGGCTTGATTGCGACCCACACTCCTCCCCTTCTTCCAGCAACTGGAATCCTTGACCAATACTTTGCAATTTTTGTTTCTTGCTTTTCAATTTTTATTAAGTCCTTTCTTATAGATATTGGGTATTCTTTTCCTTGCTTTATTTTTTTGTAAAATCTTAAAGACTGCTGCTTGTTTGCAGAGTAAAGCTTTGCGCCTTTATTCCCTCGAAGGAAGAGCTGGAGGTTTTTGTATTCTTGATCTAAAATTTGCTTCTTAATTTTTGTTAAAGCAACAACCTTTGCTTTTATTGTTTTCTTAACTTCCATGGTTTTAACTGAAACATAAATTTTATTTAAAAATTTCCGAACAAAAAGCAAGTGGAGGGGGTGACCGAAAGTATTCAATTCATCTCTCCAGCTAAAGCAAAGAGTATTCTTGCAAAATTATTTATAAAAACGTTACTTTAAAAGGCTTAGAGTTAACGAAATCTACCGATATAGTTATGGTAAGCTCTACACAAGTTTGTTAACTAATACAACTATTCAGAGAATAGGACAGCTACCCCTATGTATTGTTCCAGTCAACCTCATTTTATGGGGCAGAAGCACTAGTTAGATTTGAGCCAAAAGAAATTTGGAGAAGAAATATGGAAAAAAAGAAAGGTAAAACATTCATTGTAGTAATTGAAGCCCCGTGGTTAGTTCATCATACCAAGAGTATCTCTGATTCTGTTAAAATTGCAGTTTCAGAGGCTGGAAAAAAACTAAACGAAGCTAAAATGCAATTTGTAGATGTTGAAGTTGGAACAACTCCCTGCCCCATCTGCAGCGAGAGCTTTGAAAGCGCATTTTTAGTTGCAGGAACAGCTCTAGTTGGGCTACAAATGACTATGAAAGTCTACAATGCACAAAGCGATGAACATGCAAGCAGAATTGCTAAACTTCAAATCGGAAAGGCATTAAAGGATGTTCCATTGAAAGTAATCGAAACTCGTTCCATCGAGTGATTCTATGGATTTGCTTTGCATTGGGAGAATTATATTCGACCATATCTTCAACGTGCCGATGTTTCCACATCCAAATAGCTGCATAAAAATAGACGGCATCGAGCCCTACTTTGGGGGGTCGGCTGCAAATGTGGCTGCAATTGCTTCTAAGCTCGGTTTAAAAACAGGATTAGTTTCAGCTGTCGGTGAAGATTTTAGAGGGTCAGAATATGAAAAAAATCTGAAAAAGCTTGGAGTTGATTTAACTGGAGTAAAAATTATTCCGGGCACAAGAACTTCTAGGTCTTGGATTTTCACTAATAAACAAAACAATCAAATTACTTATATCTATGAGGGAGCTGGCGATTATTTCGAAAAGGTTAGCCCTGAAAACGATTTGCATAACAACCTGAGAATTATGCATATTACAACTGGAAATCCAGTTTTTAATAAAAAAATTGCAGAAAGTGCGCGCAACACTGGAACTGAAATAAGCTTTGACCCTGGGCAAGATTTGTATCGATACTCAAAAGATGACTTGCTAAGTATAGTTCGAGCGTCTAAATTTCTATTCTTTAACCGGCGTGAAGCGCGACAGACTTGTAAGAAGCTCAAACTAAGGCCAATCGATTGTTTGTTAGAAATGGGACCAAAAGTAATAGCAGTAACAATGGGAAAGAAAGGAAGCTTAATTTATACAAATGGATCAAAATTAAAGGTCTCAGCAGCTACTCCAAAACAAATAATTGATCCGACCGGAGCAGGGGATGCGTACAGAGCAGGATTTTTAGCAGGATACATAGGGGGATATAGCATCGATATTTCTGCACAGTTAGGCTCGACTGTGGCATCGTTCATTATCGAGTCACTTGGCTGTCAAACTAATGCTCCCACTTGGGAAATGGTAAAAGAGCGCTATTTTTTAGCATATGGTGAGGAACTTGAAGAAAAAAATCAGAGTAATGGCAAGTGGAGTATTTGATTTACTCCATACGGGTCATCTTTTCTATCTCACTGAGTGCAAAAAGCTTGGAGATGAGCTAACAGTTGTTATAGCTCGAGATTCAACGGTTAAAAAGCTGAAGAATCGCCCTCCAATAATTCCGGAAACTAATCGCTTGCAAATGGTTCAAGCTTTAAAACCAGTGGATGAAGCAATCCTTGGAAGTGAAACTGACCCACTTGAAACCGTTGAAAAAATTAAACCAAACATAATCGCGTTAGGCCCAGACCAAAGCTGGAGTGAAACAGAACTTGAAGTTAAGCTTAAAGCCAGAGGATTAAGCCCTAAAATTGTAAGAATTGAAAAAAGAGAAATTAGTCAGCTCAGCAGCACTAGCAAGATAGTTGAAAAAATTTTAAAGCGTGGAAAATAACCGCAAATAGTTCAATCGGCTTTTCTTCCTCTTCAAAAATGAGTAATCCAACTTAAGACCGTACTCACTTCATGATGTCCAAGGCTGCAGGAGAGTGACAACAAAATTTAAATTTAATGAAGTTGAGTAGGCTAAGGCAAAGTTATTTATAAAGTCCCTAAGGTATTTATATCACTCAGGTCCCTTAGGGGTTAAATATGGTTAAAATTAAAGTCGACATACCAGAGAGCGTGAATAAAACCTTCAAAAAGCGAGTAGCCATAAAATATGGCTTCCATAGAGGGGCATTGAGTGCAGCTGCAACTGAAGCGTTTCGATCATGGGCTGAAATGAAAAAACCAGTTGACCCTTATTTCTATGTAGATAGCAATCTTTCAATTGAAATTGATCCAGAGCGCACATTAGAGTTCCTAAAAGCTTTAGTTTCAGATGTAGCATCCAAAGAATTGGAAATCTCATTTGACATGGACAAAAAAGATATAGCAGGTTTGCCTAGAAAACCTACTTCAACTGTGCAATTCAACAGAAGTTTACTCGTTATCTATAAACTTAAAAAGCAAGATGCTGCTCAATTGTTGGAAAAAATAAATTCGCTGAAGCCATTAAAAGAAATATTTTCTTTAATGCTAGAATTCGATGGGCTTAAGCTAATAACGGGCGGAGAAGGTTGTTTTTCAATCCATGGAGCAAAAGAAAAATCATTAGTTGAAAAAATTGTTGCAATACTCTTAAAAATTCACAATTTAAGTTTATTTGAGAGTTTACCCGAGCATTTCGCACTTATTTTAGAAAAGCCCAACTATGAACTTGAAGTGATTGAACTTGGAAGATAAGCTTGTAAAAAGAGCTATCGGTCATTTTAGGAATATAATAGACCATTCGCTAAAGCCTTATGAACCGACTCCAGAGCATGTATTAAAGAGACTTATAACTCCTTTATGTGCTGATCTAAAATTATTAAGCGAAGTAATGACGGGTAAGGACGCAAAAGAAGTTATTACGGGATTTAGTTCAGAGTGCCACCAAATCTTTAAGAACAAATAATCCACTTTGTCTGGGATTTAAAACATGTTGGCTCCTTTAAATTCACTAAAAAGAAATTAAAACAAATCAAAGGGTGATGGAATGCCTAAAAAAATTGATTTGGATAGGATGGAGCTCAAATGTGAGCTTGGGAAATTCTCAAGAAAACAACAGTGGATTACGAAGGGTTTCAAATGAGAGGATGGAAGTGCAAAAAATGCGGGAATGAGCTAGCAGATCCTAGAGATGCTCAACGTATACTTGAGATTAAAAAAGCAGTAAGCAAGGGAGCGACTGTCGGAAAGGTTGGGAAGAGTCTAGCAATAAGGATTCCAAAATCACTGGTCACTTTTTATAATATAAAACCGGGGAACAAAATAAAACTTGCTCCAAAAGCGAAGGAAATTTCAATCCTAGTTGGAGATTGATTGAAAACATTACAATTAAAGGATTGTAAAAAATAAATCGTTTTTTTCTCACTGGAAGACACGGCTTTAGCTAGCCCATCAGATGAAACCATTTCAGCACACTTTTAATTTCTTCTTTTCTAACAGTTTTTGTAAAGAAAATCAAAACTCCATAAATAACAAAAGTAAAGATTGAAAATGGTATAAGGCTTAATTTATCATCTAAGAAAAAACATAAAACAAAAAAATTGCGGAACAAATTTACCTTCCTTCTCCGCAGTCTCCAACCATAGGCCAATGGCTATCCTAATCTCCTTTAAAGCTTCTTCTTCGGTTTTCCCAAAGGCTGAACAACCTGGAAGCTCTGGAGCCACAGCAATATAGCCCTCATCATCCTCGCTATAAAATATTTCTACAGTATACTTATGACCATCCATCTTTTATTCATCCAAGGTTTTCATATATTTTCTTCCTATCCATTTTCATAGCTTAAACCTCAAGGAAACCCGCTGCTTTGCGTTAAATTTATTTTTTCATACCTAGAGTGTAGACTTTTATGGTGCTATGGATTGACTTTAAAAGAAGTTTTTGCTTCGTATTTAGGCTTGCTTGTTATGATTCCAATTAAAGTATAGGTTCCAACTTGAGTTGTTTTCCAAGTTTCAAAATAACTTTGCTTTTCTCCCGGTTGCAGAGTGACTGAGCCAATCACTTGAGCGAATGCTTTATCAGCTGACCAACGCCAAATCTCATTGTTGTTTTTTAAAATGATGAAATCGTAACGTTGCGATGAAGCAAATTCAATAGTTATTGGATTAGGTCCATTGTTTAAGATAGTCACTGTCATATTGACAATTTGACCAGACCAATACTCGGGCTTGTCGGCTGAGATTGTTACCTTCAGCCCTCCTTCAGCAGGTTTAGGCTTCAAGTATAAAACTAAAGCTATAGCCAAGATTGCTGCAATCAAAACTATTAAAATTCTTAAAGCTTTCAATATGGCCCCTATAAAAAATATTATTAGCTGGTATAAATCAATTATTAACGCCCAGAGCGGAGCCGAACTCCGCAATGACATCAAATTCTGCGGAGGTTGGTAGGTTTGATTGAAATAGTAGCTTGGATACTGGCAATAAGTGCAATAACATTAATTGGAGCCGAATATGCTCGAAGATTTGATTCCTCCACACTTTTAGTTGCATTGTTCACTACATTCATCTTGCTTAGCGAAATAATAGCTGTCAAATTTGCAAAATTTGAGTTACTAGACTACCCTATTTTTGCGCCTGCAGCAGTTTTAATTTTTTCAGTTACCTTTTTGTTAACAGACATTGTCAATGAAAAATTTGGGCGAATGGAAACTCATAAGATGATTTTCATAACTTTCGTTTGCCTTTTAGCTATGGTGTTTTTTATTCAGATAGCCAGCATTTGGCCAAATGCCCCATTCTGGGCAAACAGTGAAGCATGGAATAAAATTTTAGGTTTAGTTCCTAGGATTACCATTGCCTCAATGATTGCCTATTTGGTCTCAGAAAACTTTGATGCCTGGAGCTTTGCTAAACTAAAAGAAAAAATTGGGAAACATCTCTGGATTAGAAATGCCTTTAGCTCAATTCCAGCATTAGGATTAGACACTATCATTTTTATTACTATTGCTTTTTATGGAACTATGCCAGTCTACCAAGTGTATCAGATTATCCAAGGACAATTTATTTTAAAATGGTTAACTGCAGTTATAGATATTCCGTTCATGTACCTTGCACGCTATAGGTTAGGAGTCAAATCAAAGCCTTCGCTGACTGGTCAAGCCTACGCTTAACATAATAGTTAGGCTGAAATTTGAGTGCAATGACTTTGGAAGAATGTTTCTACCTTGGGTATTTAGAAAATCCTAACAAATAAAGCTAAATAGAGAGAAAATTTCAAATAAATTTATAGAAAACTTTGAACTGTAATCGCTGCTCGAAAGTAAGAGATCAATATGCCACCTAACTACTATGACAAGCTAATTCGAAAATTTAAGATGCAAAAAGGTTTTTCTGCTATACAGGCACGACCGGCCAAATTTAACTATGATGAGCTTGTTCGAGGATTTAGAACACAAAAAAATACTCGCCCAGTATCAGAGCCGGTTGCTTATTGGGTTGAGAACGAGGTACTATATGATAAGCGCAGCCATCCAGTTGGAACTATCATTCTTAACACAAAGGAATGCCCATATGCATGCACAATGTGTGGCTACTGGAAAGATTCATTAGATTTTACCCCATCTCATGAAGCGCTAATTGATCAAGTTAAATTTGCATTAGGGAAATTAAGAGAAATAGATGCTATAAAAATTTATAATAGTGGAAGCTTCTTTGACGATGAAGCAGTTCCACCTGCTGTTAGGAATGAAATTGCAAATTTAGTTAAAGACATTAAATTAGTCACAGTTGAATCGAGATGGAACTATATTAGTGATCAAGCAATCGACTTTGCAAATAAGTTAAATGGAGCGCTAGAAGTTGCTATTGGACTGGAGGTAGCTGATAACAAAAAGCTGGCTCAAATCAACAAAAAAATGACTTGCAAAACATTTAAAAAAACAGTAACTTTCCTAGAAGGAAATGGAATTTATGTAAAAGCATACATGTTGGTTAAGCCACCGTTCACAACAGAAAAACAAGCGTTTTTGCTTGGGAGACAAACAATCGATTTTGCTTTCGATTGTGGAATTTATACACTAAGTATTTTACCAACTGCTGTGATGGATGGATTTATTGACCATTTAGCTCAAACTGAATTTTTTAAGCCGCCAAATCTATGGACAGTATATAAATTAGTTCAATATGCACTTCAAAAAAGATTTGAGCGCGTTCTAGTTGATACATCTGATCTAGAGCAGTTGGTCAAATGTAAAAATTGTGCTGAAATTTTTAAGCGCTCTTTTAGCTTTATGAATCAGCGGCAAATTCTTCTTGAGTTCGATTGCGCATGTAAAAAAGACTGGTTAAACCTGCTTAAGCAAGATAGTATTAGGCCTTTTAAAGAATTGGTGAGAGAAGTTATTGCCAAAAAAATTTGAGATTCCAGAAAAAGATTGGGATGTTATAGGAATTAACGGAGTTAGTGAAAAACAGTTAACTCATCCACACTTTGAGGCTTGGCATAAATGGATCATCTCTGAGTACCAGCCGCCGAAAAAGAAAATTGCTGTTTTTATCCCATGCGCAGCAATTAAACCTTATTTCAATTCTCCGATCCACAAGGCATTTAATTCGATAATTGACAAGTACGATTCTCATAAGATTGTAATTTCAAATGCTGGAGTCATACCCTACGAGTTCTCGAATTGTTGGCCATATAATGCATATGATTGGAATCCAGCTTTTGAAACTAAAAAAATTAAAAAAAGTTATATCGAAGTTACAATGAAACGCATAAAAAATTTTCTAATTAAACATAGTCCAAAATATAAAAATTATGTGGCTTATTTACATCCAAATTCTGAAAGTTTAAAAGCATTAAGAAAAGCTTGCGCTGAATTGAATGTACCATTAAATATTGTTAAAGTCAAAAAAATTCGATTACATAAAACTGCTGATCGCGATTTAATTTTAGCTATATCTGTTAACCTAAAGAAATTAGAGCAGGTATTAGAAAAACTTTCTAAAAAAATCAAAGCTAAGGAAAGCCATTACTCCTCAGCTTTAATTTAGTCTATACTATTCCAACGCCAGTTCTCTTTGTACCGTCTACGATACCTGGTGGTGAAACATCACCGTAATATAATGTGCCATAGACTTTGTATCTATAACCAGCTGTTAGATTAGTTTTACTCCAGTTAGTAGCTATCTTCCAAATGCCAGGTGTTAACCATTGTATGGTCGAATTGAACTCTTGGACTGTTTCGTTGGTAGCAATTCTAATGACCACATAATGAACCTGACAGAACGCGTTGGCATCTACAACTGAAATCTTAGCATAAAGCGTGTTATCCACCTCAGCAAGTACCCAATGGTGCTTTGCCGGATAAATCCTAGCGAGCGTAGCGGTTGGAGAAGATAAAGCTGTAATCGATATGCTTCCTACCATGGCTATAGCTACAATTAAGATAGCGATCGCTTTATTCAAAATTCTCACCCATTTTTTTTATAAAGTTTTATTTATTTATAATTTTTTTTATAATTTATGATTTAATAAATTAAATTTTATTTTTTAAAATTCAAACTATCGTTAAAAAACAAAAAAGAGAAATCTATTTTAATCTCTGAACCATTTTAACAGCTGACTCAACTGCTCGCTTTGCATATTCGTCAATCCTTTCCATTGCTTGAAGCCTAGTCATTCCAGGGCCCGAAATTCCAAGCCCAATTGGTTTGTTATACTGTAAACTCAAATCAATAATCTTTCGAGCTGCATGCTGCATTATCACCTCATCGTGAGCTGTTTCTCCTTCAATTACTGCTCCTAGAGTTATCACAGCGTCTATCTCTTTCTTTTCTATCAATTTTTTAACTCCCAAGGGAATTTCG
>JACRDV010000097.1 GCA_024860865.1 Methanobacteriota archaeon
AGTAAGTCAGAGGTTATTAGGTCTGGAATTAGAAAAATAGGCGAAGAGCATGGATTAATTTCGACTGATGCAAGGTACCAGATAAAAAAGCTACAGTCAATTGTTAGGAAAAAAAGTCCAGACGAGATAATGGACAAATTAGATAAAATTAGCGAGGAAATTTGGAAGAAGAGGAAAAAGATTTATGCCTAGGGTGCTCCTCGATACAAATGTTTTTATTTTTGCTATTGAGCACCCAAGGTCAAATTCTAATATAGCAATCGAGATGGCTATAGATGGTGAAATAGAAGTTATTGTTTCTGAGGAAATAAAACTTGAGCTAATTGGATATCTAAAGTCTGAATATGGTAGGGATACAGAATATTATGCCAATCTTTTTCTAGAGAATCTCCCTTCCTTGAAAATAGTCGAATCAAGAAACGCCAAAAACACATGGGCAAATTTAAAGGCAGAATAAAAGAAAAAGATCTTTCTCATCTTACTGCGGCAGAAATTTCAAAAGTTGACTATATCGTATCATGCGACAGAGATTTTAAAAAGGCAAAAACTAAAATCGCAGTTCTAACGCCGAAGGAGTTTGCTAAAAAATTTGGAATTAAGCCGTTTGAGAGCGAATACTAGTTATGTGGATTTCATTTAATTTCTGAGTTATCTAAAAGAAATTTAGAAATTTTAATTTGATTATGGATTGCTTAATATCTACAAAATGAACTTCAGCAGGTTCATCATACAATCTAAACTATTTTCAAATTCTCACTATTATTTGTTATAGTTACCGATATCTATCTTAGCAAATGATTTCGAGCTTTGAATTTTTAAATTTTTAAATTTATGCATACATTTCTCTATTGAGAGAAATTGCAATTGAATTAGCCCTGGGTAGAGTCATAAGCCAGTTACAACATTGAAGTCAGCTGATCGAAAAACTTTAGTAAAACTTTCTTAAATAAGCAACGATGACTTTTATCTTTCTTTGAGTTTTTGCAAATCCAAACCAAAATGTTCGATTTTTAAAAAATTTTCAGCTATTTCTAAATCTTCAATCGTATTAATATTAAAAATTAAATTTAGATCTCTGGCAATGAAAACAACTTCTTCTTGTTCACCAGCAATTTGCCCATTAACAATATTGATCCCAATTGGAACAACTTGAATTCCATTCCAAGTTAAAATGGTGCTTGGTTTTAAACCTACTTTTGAAAAAATATCAAGTGGCGCAACTACACTTAGAGCTGGGAATGAAGATCTTTTATAAAATTCTATTATGCTATCAATAAATGCTCCGGATAAGAATGGAAGATCTGCACTAATAGTTAAAATAACTTCAAACTTATAGTTTTTAATAATATATTTCAAATCTGAGCAGTATTCCTCGCCGGGGGTCTCTATCGCCTTAACCCCAAAGGATTTAACGAATTTCGCTGTTTTCGGAGTAAATTTGCTTACAGCAACTATTATTTCATCTATATTTTTCGCAGTCTTAACTGCACTGATTACTCTCTCAATCAAAGTTTTTCCTTGGATTTTTAGCAAAGGCTTTTCTTCATTTATCTTTAATCGCTTGCCCTTTCCGCCAGCCATTATCAAAGCAGTTACAGCCATTTTAAAATCCCAACTAGAACTATTAATGTTGAAAGTCTTGCAAATTCATTTTTGATACAATAGATTATTTTGTCAAGGATTTCGGATAGTGTTTGTACGCTTGCATCCATCTCTCTCTTTTTAGACCCAAGCGTTTTGCATTTTCCCACTTTTTTTCTTTTCTCTATCTCATCCGCATATGGGCATAAGAATAAGCAATCCTCAGAATTTCTGGCACTACTGTCAATCCTTTTTTAATTTTTTATTAATTTTTTAGCTCTTTGTATTACTTTTCTGCACAAGTCTTTGTTAATCCAGATGTCCTCGCGGTAGATTATCTCTTCAACCATAGATTCGAAATGTTTAAAATCTATTATTCCATTTTTGAACGAGTCATATAAAACTCCAAGAGTCCCTTTAACCTTTAAACCCGCCCTCTTAGCTTCCATCCTCGCATACCAGTCGTCCATCAGCACTAAGTCGGCTTTTTCTTGGAGAGCTAAACAAATGGTTTCAATTTCTCCTATGTCTATTTCAAATTTGAACTTTTGTTTTCTCCGCGGAGCATCTTTTATCGTGAGAATGCTTTGTTCTACAAGGCGCTTAATTCTTAAGGCATCAACATGTCCTTTTTCTATACCACGTGTAACAGCTTCTGTATACACTTCTCTGGAAATCAGTATTCTCTCATAATTTTTTGACAACAAATGCAGGGCGTTTAATCTGCCCAGTGCTATAAGAGGCCCAGCATTGCAAACTACCTTCATCTGGTTTCATCTTCCAACATTTCCTCGTTAACTTTTGGTTTGAGACCATGAACGGAAGCATGGATAATCATCTCTCTCAAAGGAACACCTGCCATTCTCGCTGCCTTCCAGAGAGATATTTTCCCTGTTTTAAAAATTGCTAATGCCTCTTCTATTTTAACCTGTTTTGCGCCTATTTCTATCAATTTCTCTATTAGTGCCTCGTCTTTTATAGCCAGCTGATCCAACAGCTTTTTAGAAACTTTGATTTGAACAGTTGCCATGTTGCCACCTAAGTTTATCTCCGCTTCAAGAAGATATAAAAGTAACTTTGCAATTGAGCTGAAGTACTATTTCAATACGAAGAGAGAGCAGATACCGTTTCTAATTGCTTTTGGAAAGAGCAGTTCAGATGATTTAAAGAAGAAAAAGAATGAAAAATATACCAATTTTGTTTTAAAGTTTAATCGCTCGCCTTTTCCGCCAGTCATTATTAAAGCAGTTACAGCCATTTTAAAATCCCAACTAGAACTATTAATGTTAAAAGTCTTGCAAATTCATTTGTTGCTCCAAAAACATC
>JACRDV010000096.1 GCA_024860865.1 Methanobacteriota archaeon
TGAAAGGTCCAGTTAATAATAGATATTCTTGGGCGAACTTTGAAGGATTAATAATTGCTGTAATTACCTTCCAAGAAGTAAACAATAGACCTAAGGCAATTAAGAAACCAAAAACTTTACCCAATTCAAACATCAGATTTTTTAATTCTAAACTCATTTCTCTTTTCGATACAGCATAAGTTAAAATTGTGACCAAAATCAACCAAGCTGATCCAGAAATGAGGGCAGTCAAAATAAAGTACAATGGCATATGTGCTCCATACCATAGTGCCCTCTCAACGTTGCCAAATACAGCTCCAAGAGTGCTGTGGGCTGCGATAGCTGAGATAACACCTGCTAACCCAAAAATCATTACCCATCTCATGTCCCTTTTAAAAGAAGCCTCTGATTCATCAGTGCTACCGAGTGCTAACAACCTGTAAAATGATACCTTTAATCCTGAAGTTGTTTTGGCCAATCTTACTATATCCAGTCTGCTCAAGAACCATAGTTCGATTATTAAGAAAACAAAATAAAATGCATAAAAGAAACCCATCCACCACATTGCAGACGATAGATTAGCAGTGAGAATATAATAGATAGGGAGTCTCTCCATACGCCCTAGATGTATTAGAATTGCAATCCATCCTGAAACGAGTGTGACTATAGCAAGGAAGACTCCTCTTCTACCAATGACTTCGTATCTTTTAACACCAAAGACGTGCCCAACTGAAGTGATCATACACATGCCAGTACTTGAAACCACAAAAAAGACATAAGTTGATACGAGGATATCCCAAGATACTTTTACTTGTGGCAATTGCGTCAATTGTAATGTATCGATAAGCATCGCTCATTCCCTCTCATTATTTTTTAATTATGTTTTTGCTTCAATTCTTTTTTCTCTCCAATAGAGAGCACCCTTTATCAAGCCAATTCCAATCATCGACACTATTCCTAATAGCGGAGAAGGAACAACTGGGTAAATTTTTCCTATATCTGGTATTAACCCAGCTTTAACTGGATCAACAGGTAAAACATAAATGACATTTAGTCCACCCCGTTCCTCAAGGCCATAAATGTATGAACCAGGGTTCCTAGCAGCTATATCTTCAGCCATTTTTACTATTTCATCTCTCTTTTTGAAATGTAATGCATTCCAAGGGCACTGCTGAACACAAGCAGGTTCTAAACCTTTTTCAACTAAGTCATAACAACCAGAACATTTTCTCGTAACGTTATGTACAGGATCAAATTGAGGCACTTCATATGGACAAGCTACAACACAATATTGACATCCTATGCATATACTGGGATCAATATAGACTAAATCAGTTTTTTCGCTTTTTGTAGCAGCACCAACAGGGCAAACCTCTACGCATTTCGGTTCATGACAATGCATGCATGAATAGCGCATTCGGATTTGTTCGCCGTCATGTGCACCTGTGGAAACATATAGCCAAGTTATAGGCGACAAAAAAGTTTCGAAATCATGTGGAAGTTCATTGCGCTCTTTACATCCAAATTGACAAAGTTCACACCCTGTGCATGCAAACCCATCAAAAAGGATAGCATAACGCTCGCTACTAAATGGTTCGGCAGAAATTTCTTTTAAGCTACTTGCCATTATAGCTCCAGTTGCAACGCTTGCAATTGATACTTTGATGAACTTGCGCCTAGAAATTTTTATCCTGTTTGGCATCGGGCCTCCTCCTTTGCCATCTCAATAAGTTTAGGCAAGTTCTTTTGGACTGGAAGTGAGAGCTCAATACCCGCCTCCAGTTTAAAAGGCTCGACGCCTAACACTACAATTTTTTGCGGAAGACGGTATATGTCCTTCGCTGAGAGAATTGCATCAGCAAAAGTTAGCTCATGTAAGCTGAGCGATATATCAAAACCAGGTTTAAAATCTTGTATATTGAATACAAAACGATGAAGAGCGCCGGGTTCTTTGCCTCCTCTATAAGCATCAATAATTATTGCTTTTTTTCGTTCATTTAAACATTCAAGAAGATCAAAGACCCTTGTCCCAACCTCAAAGATATCCACTTTGCTATTAATAGAAGAGTCTTTCATTAACTCATAAGCAACTTGAACTCCTGCGCCATCATCAGACATTGTTAAGTTTCCGATACCTATTATCACAACAGGTTTTCGAGGTTTATTGTAATCAAACAAATTTTTGCTTGCACTTAACCTCTCAATATCTTGTAGTGTAGAACTATCCAATTGATTACCTCAAATTTTTTCACCTAATTTGTATCTGGTACCTTTTCTTGTTATCAGCATCGAAAACATGTACTGTACATGCAAGGCATGGATCGAAACTTCTAACAGTTCTTCCTATGTTGGTAAGTATCGGGTTCCCTTTAGCATCATTAGGAACTGGCACACCAATTAGTGCTGACTCTATTGGCCCTTTTTGGTCTAAATGATCTCTTGGAGCAGCATTCCACGAAGTGGCAGCAATGATGTTGTACAAAGAAATTTTTTTGTCCTTGACAGTAACCCAGTGGCCAAGAGCTCCACGCGGAGCCTCCCAAAGACCAACGCCTTTGTAAGTTCCATCCTTCATTATGTTTGGAGATTTAGGAAGTGCTGTTGGAAGACTTGGATCCAACTCTCCTATCCATCGCAATAAAACGCCTTCAACTCCAAAGGACGGTGCACCAATAAACCATAGTGTTTCTTGGACTCTTGCCATAAAACGGCTGAGAGTATTTGCAGCAGTATCAGAAGGTTTCCCATTTTCATCGACCCTTAAGTCAAATGGATTTTTGTACATTTTTCTATTAATTACCAACCTTGCCAGTGGACCTACTTCAAGTGGGACCCAATTTTCCGCCAAATTATACCGCACGCCTTTAGCCCAGGAATATTTCGGATACTCGGGTGTAGGAATCGGACTGTTCAAGCCAATTGACTTGACATTTGGATGCGGTGTTGCTTCCTCACCTATATAAACAGCAGTTTTTTCATTCCCCATGTCCGGATTATACCATGAACGCGCTATCGTTTCGCCAACATTTTTCTGATCAACCAAGTAATCGGAGCCAGCATGATATACTCCACCAGGCACAATTAGTTTGCCTGTCTCTCCAAGTGCATCCAACCATCCATAGGCAATAAAGTTGTTTAGTCCTTTACCGAAGGTATTCGCACCAACATATTTTATCATAATCTCTTCAAGATTTGCTACAGCAGGCACTAGTGTTGAATCAACCCATTGCTGAACGCTTAGAACTCGAGTCATAATTTGCCCGGCTAGTTTGACAGTTATCGCTTGTCCTACCCCTCCTGGTGCCCAAGTATGATCGAAAACAGCTCTCCCACCCAATAAAGCAAGACAAGTCATCATGGTGCGCTGATGGAATACCGCTTCTTTGTAGATTTTACCGGTTAAAAAGTTAAATGCCTTCACCGTCTCGATGTATTTTGAGGGCCAACCTGACATATCCACGCCATCATTTCTTAATACGTCATAGCTATAGTCTGGTCCCGCTAATGCCACCACATGCAACGCATGATCATAAACTATCTCTATCGCTGCCTGAAGGTTCCTCAGCATTATGGCACCTTTAGGGATTTCATTAGTGATTCCAAAGGCATTTTCTATAGCACGCGTAGATGCAGTTCGGTGAACGTTATGACAGACACCGCAAACTCTAGCAGTTATTACGGGCGCATCCCTTGGATCTCGACCAAGAAGAATTTGTTCAACGCCGCGGTACATCATTGCTGTGGACCAAGCATCTGTGACTTTACCATCTTCAACTTTAACATTAATCGCTAGTGCTCCTTCAATCCTAGTCATCGGATCTATCGTGATGATCTGAGGGCTAGCCATATCCATCACTCCTTTTTACTCCCAACTTTTTCTTCCTCCTCGACTTTTTTTCGCCGCGTTGCATAAGCATAAAGCGCATATAAAGCAGTAGCCGCTGCAACGGAGCCCAAAAATATTCCGGAAGATTTTGTTCTAGTTATAAGTGGGGGAGTGGGTAACAGAGGTGGTTTAGGCAAGATCGCTATTCTCTCAGATAACGGAACATAGAAATCTCTAGTTGGACTATCTGGGTAATTTGGATTTGCGCAACCTTCACAAGGTACGCCTGACTGGTTAAACCAGCTAACCCCTTCTGCTTGAGAATTCCATTTACGAGTTGGGCAATCATTGAATGTAACTGGACCCTTACAGCCTAGCAAAAGAAAGCAACCAGCGCCTTTCTCACCAGGCTTAGTTGGGAAAGGATCATTCAGATTGCCGCTGTACTGGTCAAAACTAGTTAAGAATTCTCCTCTATCAAAGAAACCACGGTATTGGCATTGATCATGAATTAATCTCCCATAGAAAGCCTTTGGTCTTCCAAGCTCATCGAGTTCTGGTATGTTACCATAAATCAAATCAACCACTGTTAAAAAGAAGTGGTCAGGATGGACTGGACAACTTGGTAAATTCACAACGGCTGGGACTACTTTCTTGCTCACATCGACACCGAGCTGTTTTAAAGCATCTGCAATACCTAATGCACCAGTTGGATTTGTATTCTCTGGAAGTCCATAAATTGGAGACACTGATCTATATCCATAAATTTGAGCTGAACCCCTTGGTATCCCTCCAAAAGCTGCAGCCGTGCCAACTGCAACTATAGCATCCGCAGCACCTGCAGCCTGCTTCAGAAGGTCTGTGAATGGACGCCGTTTATTTTCTCTGTAATCCCAGTAAGTTTCAAAAAGGCCGTTCTCAGCCATTGGAACTGATCCTTCAACAACGAGCACTTTAGGATGAAGTGGTCCTTCTATGAAATTGTCGATCTTCTCAGCTGCATTTTTGCCCATCTCGACAGTGATGGGGATTAGAAAATCAAGTTGGGTACCCAATTGAACAGCTGCATAGAGGTCAGGATTTGCTCCCTGCAGTAATGAAACTGCACATCCCTCGCAAGCTTGCCCGTCTAAAATTATAACTTGATTCCTAGCGAAAGCCTGTTTTAAAGCCCTAGCTATTTCAACTGAGTAATTTGATAGAACTGTTGATGCACCAACAAGTGCAGCTAATTTTAAGAATTCTCGCCTAGTAACTCTCCATTCAGGTTTTAAAAGTGTTGGAAAGTTTACCATACTTTTTAACCTCCAAAATCTTTCGTTAATAAAAAGATCATTTCGGATTTATGTGTCGTAACCCTTAGTTCTGCAAAATTAAATTGAAAACAAAAAGAACCACAGCAATAACTTTGAGCGCCTAAAAATTTAGAGAAATCTCGGCTAGAGAGCATAGAACTCTCTTTATTGCTCATGATTTCCTCTATTTAAATTCAATATGCATCCAAAAAAACAAAAGTCTGTTTATTACATAGAGAATAAGTTATATAAAGTTATATAAAAATGTCTTTTTTTGATTATAATAAAAATCTTAATATAAAATTCTAAATAATTTTTTATCAATAATTTTTTTAGTTGGATTAGGATGCATGAGTATTCGATAACTTCACAAATAGTGGAAAATGTTCTTCAGGAAGCAAAAAAACATGATGCTAAGAAAATTTTTGAAGTACACTTAGTTATAGGCAAATTTACATTTCTTGGCATAGAGCAAGTTAGATTTTCGTATGAAATCTTAGTAAAAGGTACGATAATGGAGGGCTCAAAGCTCTACATCGAAGAAAGAAATGGCGTAGTGAAATGTGCTGGTTGTGGTTATGAAGGTACAATCATGTACGAGGATGACCCAAAATATCACATTTTGTTTCCAACGCTTTATTGCCCTAAATGCAGGAGCAAAGTTGACTTGATTGAAGGGAAAGAATGCATAATAAAAAGTGTCAAGTTAATGCGTGATAAATAATTATGTTTAGATACAGAAACAAAGAAGTTGCTCAAAAAATTGTTAAACGATTAAAAGAAATGAACCTCAATATTCGAATTATGCACGTATGTGGTACACATCAAGACACTCTTGTTCGCTACGGGTTAGATACCTTGTTTAGAGAATGCGGCGTTGAAATGAGACAAGGACCTGGTTGCCCCATCTGCGTCACTACGCCCAAAGAGTACGAAGAAGCAATTACCTTGGCTAGAGAAGGGAAAGTCGTTGCTACTTTTGGAGATGCTATTCGGGTTCCGGGAATAACGAAATCTTTAGCAGATATGCGCACAGAAGGCAATGATATAAGGGTTGTTTACAGCATTGAAGATGCGGTGAATAGCGCGAAAGAAACTCAAAATGACGTAATTTTTCTGGCAATTGGATTTGAAACAACTGCACCCAGCACAGCTGCTACACTATTAAGTGATTTGCCGAATAATTTCTCTATCCTTACTTGCCATCGTTACGTTCCGCCTGCACTAAAGGCATTAATGGAGATGGGTGAACTTAAGTTGCATGGACTTATCGATCCAGGCCATGTGAGCACAGTCATCGGCATGAAGCCATATGAAGAAATTTCTAAAAAATATCACGTTCCACAAGTTATAGCTGGATTTGAACCTTTAGATATGTTAATGGGAGTATACATGCTTGCTCGTCAAATTAAAAATGGTGAAGCTAAAGTAGAAAATGAATACACACGATCTGTTCGATATGAAGGCAATGCCAAAGCGATTCAAGTTATGAATGAGGTCTTTGAACCATTTGATTTAGTTTGGCGTGGATTTTCGATAATTCCAAATTCTGGCATGAAATTAAAACGAAGATTTGAAGAATATAATGCGAAAAAAATTTATGAAGATGAACTTAAGAGCGTTGAAGAAATTAAATTTGAAAAGCCAAAGGGATGCAGATGCGATGAGATTTTAAGGGGATTAGTTGAATCGAAGGATTGCCCGCTATTTGGTCGAGCATGTACTCCACAGCATCCTGTTGGACCCTGCATGGTTTCTGTAGAAGGCTCTTGCAATATCGAGTATAAGTATGGAACAAAAAAAATCCAAACTTAAGCATTTAGCAAATTCTTGGAACCGGATCTCCCGCTGGAGGTGCAAGAATCCTCTTGCCTCCAACACTTGTCTCAAGTACAACTTCTTTAAATTTTTTAGTCGCTTCTCCTATTATTTGAGCATCTTTGCCTTCTTTAGTCTCTTTTAAGACAGCTAATACTTCTTCAGCCTTTGGGGGTACAACTGCTATCACAACTTTTCCCTCATTTCCGATTTCTAGCGGGTCTATGCCCAACATTTCACAAGCAGCTCTAACGCCTCCGTGGATTGGAATGTTATCTTCCTGCACCAATATCCCAATATTTGACTTTTCGCTCCATTCATTAAGCGTATTTGCTAAGCCACCTCTAGTTGGATCTTTCATTGCTACAACACCACCTACATCCAAAAGTTGTGCAATCAATTTGTTCAATGGGGCCACATCAGAAGTAATTTCACTTTCAAAACCGTAACCTTCACGGAATGATAATATAGCTATTCCATGATCTCCCACTGCTCCAGAAACGATTATTTTATCTCCTTCTTTCAAATTTGAATCGAGAAGCCAACGTGAATTAAATTCTCGGTACTTCTTCACTTCTGTAATATTTTTTTCTAATGCATTATTTCGCTTGCCAATTCCAGAAGTGTTTATAAAAAATTTTTCTAAAGCTCCTTTTTCAACTACTTTCGTGTCACCAGTAATGATGTGTATACCAGCTTCTCTACAAGTTTCACTCATACTTTTTAAAATTTTTTCAAAATCGGTCACTGGAAAACCTTCTTCAAAAATAAACCCTGCAGAAAGTGCTATTGGCTCAGCACCCATCACAGCTATATCGTTAATCGTGCCCGCAACAGCTAATCTTCCGATATCTCCGCCTGGAAAAAATAGAGGTTTCACTGTATGGGAATCAGATTTTAAAACTATGTCATCAATTACAGCCGCATCATCAAGCGCTTCAAGCGGAACTTCAGCATCACTTCCGCCTAAATACTTTAGTATGTATCTCTTGATCAGCTCTTGCATGATTGTTCCGCCAGCACCATGCGCAAGAGTAATGCGCTTCAATGTTTCATCGTTTTTCATGATAACACTTTATTGTATAAGATATTATTAAATTTGATTAACAGTTTTACAATAGAAATATTAAATAAAAATTAATCCTATGTTTAATTTATCTTTAGGTCTTTAACTTATCTTAAAAACTGAACTGCTTTGAAACATCCAAAAATAACGAACAATTCTTCTTTATTTAATAAGTTTGAGTTCTTTCAGTTTTTCAGCGAGTTTAGCAACAGCAATTTCTGCATCTTTTGGATGCTTTGCCCCTGTACAGACAAGTTTGCCTGTGCTAAATATCAGAATTACAACCTTTGGCTCCTTTAACCTGTAAACTAAACCAGGAAACTGCTCAGGTTCATATTCAACATTTTCTAAACCAAG
Source organism: Methanobacteriota archaeon (assembly GCA_024860865.1). GTDB lineage: Archaea > JACRDV01 > JACRDV01 > JACRDV01 > JACRDV01 > JACRDV01. The sequence continues at coordinate 8,342 of JACRDV010000096.1, forward strand.
GCCAACAGCAACTGTGTTAAGGTCGAGCTCAGCTTCAAGCTCAGACGAGGAAACTATATTTTGCACTTGAATGTTTATTACATCGACATTAAGTCCACCAATCCTCAAATTCTCAATGATTTGAGCAATTGATTTATTAACATCATCAATGACTTTCGCTCCAGTGCAAACTATCTTACCTGAGCTGAAAATCAGTGCTGCAGTTTTCGGCTCACTCAAACGATAAACTAAGCCTGGGAACTGTTCGGGCTCATATTCAATATTCTTAAGTGCCTCAGCAACTTTTTCAAGTTCAAGTCTCTTATTTAGCGTTACAGATGCGACTATATTTTCAACTTTGATTTTATGCTCAATTTTTTCCAAAAAAACTATCCCGCATGAAACTTTCTATTATGCCATGAATAACTAGATAACCTCCATTTTTAACTTTCGCAAAAATTGCTTCTTTTAGTGTTGCCATGGTTAATCTATTTTCTCAATTTATGTTACATGGCGGAACGCTATGCAATAGCAACTTTACTTACGAGAAATACAAAGATATAAAGAAGCCTGTGCTTCTATCCTGCGGCAGAAAGCCAAACCCCATAACTCAGGAAGAGGTTGAGCTGATTATGTCAGTTAGAAAAGAGCATCCCGCCTTGCGGCTTCTAAGGCAGCTCTTGCCTAAAGGACTGAAACATCCCTAACATCTAAGATACGAGAGCGTACCAATCTTTTATCCGGCACAAAAAGCAACTTGTTTTAGAGCAAAAGCCACTTTTTTATTTCATTGATTTTCCTTAGCTCGGTCGGCCTTTCTATAATAATGGTAAGTATAATATAAGTTATACTTTTGAAAGCTTACTGTCGGCTGACGATTGCAACTAACTAACGTTTCGAGCGTATCTGAAGTTCCGAGCGAAGCGAGGGATTTTGATGAGCGACCAAAGGGAGCGAACCGCATACCTTGTCCGACCCATAGTGGCGAGCGGACGCGGTGAGCGAAGAGTTGACAAACTGCCTCATCATCCTTTTGTTCACGTTCACAGAAATTTTGGAATTTAGAACGCCATAGAATCTTAAAAGCGTTTTATACGAACCCTCCCAGTCCCATCACGCGTATAACATACCATCTCATATCCTCTTGGGTATCACATCTACTTTCTCAAAAAATTGTTGTGATGGTTTGCATATCTCAGCATTTGTTATTTTAGTCAACCGCCCATCGGGAGAAACATAAAATAAATTGTAAGCATTTACGAAGCCAACATAGAGAAAAATTAGCAATAGCAATGCTAGATAGAAGAATATTTTTGTAGTATCATTGATACAAAGTATCTTAAAATTTTGACTTTATTTTTAAGATCCGATTTGAACTTTAGCCGAAAGTGCTTTTAAGAATACCCTTAATGAAATCGATGATCTTAGTACTTCATGCAAAGTTGTTAGAGAAGCGGAGATACCCGTATTCTTGTCAAAAAGAGAGAGCTTGTTCTAGTATGAAAATGCTACTTTCACATTTCTCCATAATTTGATAATGTCAGGTGCTAAATGCGGTTTATGGCGTATAATTAACTATGTTGGTATAAAAAATCTTAATAGAAGATTATTTTATCCCTTCTTTCTGCATTATCCCTTCAGCAGCTAAAATCCCAGTTGCTGCAGCACCAACAATACCTCTAGAGAGCCCTGCCCCATCTCCAGCCACAAAAAGATTTTCAACAGATGTTTCTAGATTTTTTCCAACTTCAACTCTCATTGCATAGAATTTTATTTCAGGAGCATAAAGTAAAACAGAGTCAGAAGCAACTCCAGGTATGACTTTATCTAACTTCTCAAGCCCTTCTATAATATTTGTAACCACTCGGTGTGGTAAAGCCATTGCAATATCCCCAGGCGTAACTGTTTTAAGAGTTGGCTCAATCCCAGATCTTGCTATCCTGTCCCAGTAGGATCTTCTTCCCTTTCTTAAATCACCTAATCTTTGCAAAATTGGCTTTCCTCCTCCAATTGTTGTTGCAAGCTCAGCAATTGACCTTCCATATGCTGTTGTATCCTCAACTGGCTCAGTTAATTGAACTCTTGTTAAAAATGCAAAATTAGTATTAGGCGATTTAATATCTCGCAATGAATGACCATTAACTCCAACAAATCCATCGTACATTTCTCTTACCACATAACCTGACCAATTGGTACAATTATGAATTACAACTGGTACATTACCAACTACAAATGTCCGATAAGGCGGAATTGAAAAGTCATAAACTGGACCCTCGTAATTAAAGACTTTAATTCCAGTTATTTTTGTATCTAGCAATGGTTCATTCGAAAAAAGATCTTTCATATATCGAGGAGTCTGAACTTGTCTCCAGTACTTTGGTTTGTGACTTAATAGATTTTTTATTCCTGCACCATCCATGGCTAACATTTCTTTTGCAAAATTAATTTGATGCGCTCTTCCGCCAACATAAATATAATGTTCAAATCCTCGGCGGAAAATTTTTTGATTTGGAGCTGCACTCAATGTATTCTTTCTATATGTTATAGGATAACCTAGTCGCATGAGTAAATATCCTAATTGAGCACGAAGCATTTTAGAAGTTGTCATATAATAAACGCCAGTTCTCCCGACATGCCAATCTCCCTTAAAAAGTGCCTTCAATAGGCTAAATATTATGTTTTTATCAAAGTTGAAAATATATCTTGGTAATTCTTTATTTTTTGCTCCACTTGGAATTCTGAAGACATATTTTAATAATAAACAATGCAAAAGGGATGGAAAAGTGACTTGGTTATGATAACGACTAGTTAAATAATGCGCAACATCTTTTCCAATAATCTTCATGCTTTGTATGATTTCTTCTCTAATTGTTTTGCTATTATTTGTAAAAGCGATGAAATAATTATGGTGATGTAAATTAAAATTGTAATTTCCATCTGAAACAAAATAACCCAAAATTCTTGCTAGGTCGCGCGTAATTGGTAAAATAACAGGCAGCTCAATAATACTACCGGTAAGTCCAAGCCTAAATTTTCTATAATAAGAATCCTTAACGCCATATTTTTCTATTAACTTAATTAACTTTAAAAATCTCAGTCTGTTATGGTCATATTTGCAATAGAGTTGCTCATAGGTCGCTGTTAGATCCTTTCGCTTAATCTCATCAATATAATCTTCAGTGCCTCTAACAATTATCTTAGTTAAAAATTTTCTCGGAACATATTTCTTAAATTCTTCAATCAAATTTAATTCAGCAATGATTTTAGCCGTATCTGGCAAATTGCGAATTCTTGGCAGGAGTTGACCGGTTTTAACTTCAGTAGCTTTTTTTGGTGTATACTTTAAAATAGGGTCTTTCACCCACTTATAGAAAACGAATTTACCTTGCATGCTTTTCCAGACGTATCCGTGCTTTAGTAAATGTTTTAATCGTTCTCTAACTAATGCAACATGAAGTCCAATTTTTTTTGCAATTTCTTCTGAGCGCACTAGCCCGCTTTTCCTTAAAAGTGTAAGTATCGACATTTCTTCTGGTGTTATATTATCACGAATGAGCAATAAGTGATCAGCAGTTACGCAAATCTCGCCTCCTTTGAATAACTTCAATCTTACCATTTTACCCTTATAAAAGCGCTTAGTTTTGCATTCTGGTTTTAGCATTTTGATTTTTTTATTATCTAAATCAACAGAAGCTATGCTCGCTCCACTTGGAACATTTTTAATTCGATCAATATGTAATATGCCATTATCTTCGTAAAAGATCGGTTCATTTGGATGGAGGCAGAAGGTGCGAACGAAATCATCGTAAGTTTCAGTAAAAATATGAAACTTTGGATCGCGATTGATCTTAATAACCGGTTCAATTACTATATTTGGTACTTCTACTCTAACCCCAACATCAATTGGCTCATGAGAAAATTTGATTCCTAATGAACTTGCTTTTTGCTCCAACCAATTTGCTCCGATCCTACCTGTAGCCGCGATGATGTACTTGCACTTAATCTCTTTTCCATTTATACGAACAAATCCTTTTCCAAAATCTTCAACTTTGGTATCAGCAAGTATCTTCACACCATTTTTTTCTAAAGTGTTTTGGATAGCTTTCAAAACTTTTGGGGTATAGTCCGAACCAACTAGCCTTTGTGGAATTTGGATGAACTTAACTCCAGCAGCAGCTGCTTTTCTGGATAACTCGAGCGCTGTATTGCTCGGCTCATAAAGCTCATTAGGAGCTCCATGCTTCAAAAAAACATCATCAACTTTCTTAACCAAATCCCAGGCTTTTTTCTCATTTTTAGTTAGATCTATTAGGTTACCACCGATATCTGGCCTTAAATTTAAAATACAGGATGAAAGCCCGCCAGCCCCTCCAACTCCAGACATAATATTGCATGGCTTACAGCGTTTGCATTCGCCAATTGCTACTCCAATTATGCCTGCTGGACAATTGCGTTTATCGACCGGTTTACCTTGCTCTAAAACCAAGACATTCAGTTTGCTTTTCTCAGAAAGCTCATAAGCAGCAAATAGACCAGCTGGGCCTGCTCCGATTATCACAACGTCGGCTTTTTCCATAAAAATAGTTCCCTTGTCTATAGCAGCGCTTCCTACTCTTTAATTTTTCGAATGTAGAGTTGTTTGATTATTATACATTTGTATAAAATTTAGAAATATTTATATACATCAGTATAATGTGGATTTTACATGCTGATCTCAGAGAAAATAACCAATGATATTATCAAAAGATACTTAAATGGCGAGAGCCCGCGACTTATTGCAAAAGATATAGGAGTCCATTATCAGACAGTATATTACCATCTAAAGAGAACAGACGCAATAGGTCAACGAAAGGAATTTTGGAAGAAAAAAGCAGAGGAGCTCGAAGATAAACTTGTTAAACTTGGCGAAAAAAATCTCGGCTTGCTGTTTAAATCCATGTCAAAATTTGTAAAACCAGTGCAATCAAGTCTTAATCCAAATGATACTATTCAAGATGCTCTGCGAATAATGTTACAGGGAATACGACGAATCCCAGTTTTAAAAGACAAAAAAGTCGTTGGCACTTTGACTTCCATTGATATAATTAGAAACTTAACTGATTTAATTACTGGCGATAAAGTTAAAGAGGTTCAACATTATATGACCGAGCCAGTAATAATTAGTTCAGATAAAAATCTGATTGAAGCTGCAAAACTTATGTGCGAAAAAAATGTTTCGGGTTTGTGGGTTATAAATAAACATGGTAAATTAATCGGCTCTATATCACAAACCGATTTAGTCTGTGCTATTGCTGATTTAATGAGGTGAGAAAATGATAGAAAGAAGAGAAATGCAAGAAATGGTTGCAAAATATAAAGAGCCTATAGTACTATCCATAGGAAGCCATTCTGCACTCGATGTGCTTGACGGAGCACGAGCATATGGTTTTAGAAGAATAGTGTATGTTCCACTTAAAAGAGCAAACATTTACTTAAGGCATCCAATAGTTGGAGACCAAAATGAGGAAATTGAAGACTTGCCAGAAATTGTGAAAAGAGACTTAATCGTAACTAATGACGTTGCTCAAATTAAAAAGAAAGGAAATTGGAAGCTTGCAATTTTAATTGTAGATAGATATGATGACGTACTAAAAAATGAGTATCAAGATGCGTTTACTGAGCTTGAAACCATTCAAATCCCAAATAGAGCTTTTGCAGTTTATGTGGGAGGATATGCCTGCGAAAAAATCGAACGGAACTTTAAACTTCCAATACTTGGAAGCCGAAATTTGCTTAAGATTGAAAATCGAGAAGAAGTGAAAGAGAACTACTACTATCTTTTGGAGAAAGGAGGAGTTCCACACCCGGAGGAATATAAGTACAAAGTTATTGGAAGTGGAATAGAATTTGAACAGGAAGTGCCTGGACCAGTTGTATTTAAAGTGCCACATGCAGTTAGGAGACTTGAAAGAGGTTTTTTGTTTGCAGCTAACGGAAAAGAAATGGAAAGAAAAGTGAGAGAGGCAATTGAACAGGGAGATATTGACCCAAATGATTTAAAGGATGGACGTGCTGAAGAATATGTTCCTGGAGTAACTGCAAATTTGAACTTCTTTCATTCGCCTATTGATGCTAAAGCTGACTTAGGAGAACTTTCAAAATATTATGAAAATAATTTAGGTACACAATTTATTTCAGTGGATATGAGATTCGAAGCTACTCACGATGGAATTTCAAGAATGCATGCTAAAGACCAAATCCAATGTGATTGGAGTAAAACTCGATATTCAGAAACATTTGAAGTAGTCGCACATGGCGGAGAAAGCGTTAGAGAATCTTTGTTAAGATTAGTTTTTCCTATTGTGGATAAATTTGATAAAATTTGCAAAGAAGAGTATCCGCCAGGAATGATTGGTGCATATTGTATTCAGACTCTAATCACTTTTAGGCAGCAAGCTCTCATGGAAGGCGCTACCATTGGGGTTTATGATGTTCCAGAAGGAAAAAGAGTCACCGATTTTGATTTTGTTTGCCAGGATGTAGCAACAAGGTTAGGAGGCGGAACAAATGCTCACATGGGCCTTGGGGGGCAATATGGGATCGTACTATACAATAAACAAGGAATGTCAATGGGAAAGAGAATTGCATTAGAGCTAAAAAAAGCTAAAGAGAAGAAAATGTTAGAAGAAATTGTTACTTAAAATTTTTGTAAGTATTTAGCTCCTTCGTTTACTTAAGAAAAATCCTAACATTTGGTCTTCTACGAGTACGACCTATTTCTGTTTAAAGTTATTTTTCTTATTGGATACTAGATATCTATTTATAAGTAGTTTCCAGTTGGAAAAAGAAGAATAAAATAAATATAGCTAAATCCGTACTAAAATTTTTTGTTAAATATCTAAATATCCACTTTTGTTATAAGGTTTAGGATTTTTTCTGGGTTAAAATTATGTATGAAAGATTTGAAAAATTATTCAATAAAGTTATAGAATTAGCATCTAAAGAATACCCAAAAGATAAAACAAAATTCATTTTAACTCCATTAGACACTGAAACCTGGAATAAAACTATAACTTTAGAAAAAATTCCAACTGAAACATTAGCTTTTATTAACCTTAATCCATGCAAAAAAGAGGATAAAGAAGAACATTTTCATATTTATTTTAATCCAGAAAAATTGTTGCCATACTCTGATACAGAAATTTTATATTTATTTTTACATGAGATAATTCATGGAATAGAGCACAATAAAATTTTTTTGGGAATTGCGGAGCGAGAGACTTATCCTATGCAACTTATAGAATCTATCGTAACCTTAAGAGCTAGACAAATTTTAGAAAGAAATAAAATTTTTCTCCAAGAAAAACAAATTCAAATGCTAGCTTCCAAATTAGCTAAAAGCATCAGCTAACTGATTTGTTGCTATCTATACATAATATCCCAAATTTCTAGCTCTGGTCTCCTTAATTTAGGCGGCAAGGGCATTCCCTTTAAATGAATGTACAAACCAGTTTCATCCCTGACTATATAATAGTGCAAATAATCAAGAATCATTAAAATATCTTTTGGATATAGCACAAATTCCTCTACAAATTCTTCTGGTGTAAAACTTCCATCTGGCACTCTTGCTATGATAATCCCTTTAAAATTTAATGACCGATCTAAAATATCCAAATACTGCTCTTCTATTTGAACGCAGTTAATTGCCTTATTTGTTAACCAAAAAAGTTTATACAAATCTTTATAATCAAAAATTTGGCGTGTTAATGTGGGTAAAATAACAAATTCGCTATCTTCAAGCTCTTTTTGGAGTAATTCTAATAACTCTATCAACTTCTCTTTTGTTGGATTTTTCTCGGCTTTTAATATTTTTTCACTAACTTTTTCTTTATCCAATCTCTTCCCTTAATTTACTCCAATACTCGAAATTTTGACTGCTAAAAACGTACATGAAGCATATTAGTAAATTAACTAGACTTTATTTAATATTGTTGAATTTGATTTAGAATAATCTAAATTTTAAAATAACTTACTTTAATATAAATATGATACAATAAAAAAGAGCAAGCAGTATACTAAAAAATTTTAAATAAATACATCAATAATTTTGAATATATAAAAAATGGTGGAGAATTTGTCATCTACTTTAAATGAATTGAAAAATATTGGTGATGGTCATATCTATCTACAAAGTGGAGATTATCAAAAAGCCGAAGAGATTTACAGAAAAATCTATAAAGGTTTACTCGAGAAGCAATCCTCAGAAAATAAGCGGTTTTCAAAATCGAATATTTTATTTTTAATAGGTATTTCACTTTTCTTTCAAAAAAGAGTGAAAGATGCCATCCATTATTTCATTCTTGCTTGCTCAGAACAGCTTTTAGATGCCCCAATTGGTAAAGAAGACCCAGTAATATGTGCACCGGTAGGTCCGGGCAATGTACTTAAGTCCCTTTTTTGCTTTAATGTGCAAAGCCTTGAATTGGTTAAGGATATTGCCATAGTAAAAAAGAAAAATGGAAAAATCCCACCTGATCCAGAGGAAATTTTTAAAGAATTTCTACAAAAGCAAAATATTAGTGAAGATAAAATATTGACCCTCTGTGAAAAATTTCCAATTCAAGTATAATATTAATTTTGCAAATTTGATAATTTTTTTAAATTTTAGTGGGATATGAAAGGAAGAAATAATGGGAATAGTTCAAAAAGCTTTGCTATTTGAAAGTGGCGCACTTAGAAACCAGGCTTTCAATTTATTGGGTTCAACCGTATCACTTAGAGAAGAAATTCCTTTGTTTGATTTAGCTGTCAGAACAATTGATTGCAAGACCCATAGCCGCAGAGAATACTATTTATTTATCACTGGTGAATTAGAAGATGTTGCAAATTGCCTTAAGTTCTTGGAAATGAATAAGTTTTACTTTAGCGTTCCTGAACCAATTGTATATAGGGAGCCTGATTTTGAATGGGTTTTTCCAAAGCTAGAACCTTTACCTCAGGAGAAAAAAGGTGAAAAAGTAGAGATTATGCTCGCTTACAAAGGGTGATATAAAACCCAACAGAAAGTTCTGCATTTCAATAATTTAACAATATTTGGAACTAAAAAATCTCTAAATCAAAGATTTTTGGTCCTTTTTTTGTGTAATAATTATTAAGTTCATTTTTTAATATGAGATTAAAATGGTTGCATTGGAATGGCTAAGAAAGTAGCTTTTTATATGGACTATGATAAATACGGCCGAAATGAAGCTCCTGGTATTCTGCTTTTCGTTCAACTGCTTAGAGATAAAGGATATGAAGTGGATTTTATAACTTCAGAGCAAGAGCTACTCCATAAATTAGAGCATAATAGATATGATGCCGTTGCTGTTTCTGCTTTTAGCAGTTTAGAATTGCGTGATATTTTAAAGACGGCAATTAAGATCAAAAAGCAAGATCCTTGTATTGTCACTATTCTTGGAGGGCATGGAGCATCGACAAATGCCCAAAAATTATCTCATGCTACAGGCATCGATGTAGTTGTAGAAGGTGAAGCAGAGAATTCTCTCCCCCTTATTTTAAAAAATGTTGAAAGGGCTGAAGTACCTGCTATAGAATCGATTAATGATCGAGCTGAACTGGACCTAACACAAGAGCAAATCGAATTTTTAGGTATAGAAGCTGTTAATTTGTTACTAATGGATAGAGTATATTATAGAAGCCCAATAACCAAGGAACAGGCTGAAAGACTGATAAATTCTTCATTTGAAAGAATAACCACAAAAGATGGCGAACAAATAAAATTAAATGTACCTCTATCAGGTGTAATTTTTAGCACGCGAGACGGTAATTTTTTCGATATGAGTAAGATAACCAAAAGTACTGACCATAGCTGGACAGATGCACATCAAAGGAATAAACTGGTGTGGGAAAAAGAACATTCTAAAAAATTTCCACTAATCTTACAAGAGTTTATCCATTACATGCATCTACATCCAACTGACGAAGAATGGAACAAACAAACTACAAAATATCCATGGGACATAGTAAAAGAAAAGAACTGGACTAATATCAGTTTATATGTGCAAAAGGGATGCTCCTGGCGCAATTGTGCATTTTGCGGTGTAACTACAGTGGGAGGTAGAAGGCTCAAGGTTAAGTCAAAAGAGAGTTTAAGCGTTATTCAGATGTTGGAAGAAGCTAGAGACAACGGCATTAAAGCAGTTACATTTGATGATGATGAATTTGTTCAAGACCAAGAATGGGTAAAAGAACTATGCAATGAGATAATGAAGCGCAAATTAAATGAAAAATTAGTTTTCAGTGCAATGATAAGAGTGGAGTCAATTAAAAGAACACAATTGTCAAAACATCATATCAAGAAAGCGATAAACAGCATCAAGGGAGAAGAAAATAAAAGAATAGTTTCAGAAATGTTAAAATACATAGAAGATGAAGGACTTAACAATTTTTTTAAAGAACTTAATTTTGGTGGTAAGTTTGGTAAAGAACAAGCAATAGCAGAGCTGATAGGAAAATTAAATGAATTCTTGCCAGAATCTGAGAAAATAGCACTTAACGAATATCTTTCTGATAAATTAATAGAACATTTTCTACTGCAATTGCTAAAAGATGCAAACTTTATAAAACTTCAAATTGGAGTAGAAAGTTTCGTTCCAGAGAAAATAAAATATTTTCAAAAAACGAGGGAGGGAAAAGAAGAAAAATACATTGAAAAAGCAAAAGAACTAATTCGATCTTGTTTAGAAGCAGATATAATCCCTGGAATATTCGTAATTACAACAAGACCTAAGCAGAAGCGCGCCTTAAGTGAAATTGCTGAAGAACTAAAAATAATTTCTAGTATACTTAAGGAGTCTTATGAAAAGTATAACATAATTCCAATTTTTAGTTTTAATGATATGCTGATGGCATATCCCGGTGCTCCGTTGCTTAAAAAAGAAGGGATAAAAAAATTTTTGGCTCCATTGAGACCGGTTATAGTTGCTAAAGGAGAAAAAGTAAAAATTGAAATTGAAACTTTAGAAATTCCGTATATTTTTAAACTTAAAAATATGGCGCTAACTAATTTTATTAGCAATCTATTTGCCATCAGTAAAAGCAGAAAATTACCTCCTGAAGAACTAAACGAAACGATAGAACACATTAAAGATGCAACAAGTGCTCTTGAAATATCTGCAAAGCAATTAGGCACCCTTTCAAGCATAATTTACGAATTTATAAGAGAACTTGGTTCCGATGGCAGGTTTGCTGGAGAACAAGCTGCTGTTAAGTTGCTGATTGAACTTAACGAATTTTTGCCTGAGTGGCATAAAATAACTCTGGATGATGGGTCCGCAATCAAACCAGATGCCCATTTAATAGGGCACGATAAATCAATTCCTGATAAATTGAAAAAGTTGTTGGTACGTAACATTTTGACGCCAGAGAATGTTGTTAATGCAATTAAAAATACCCAAAATAATGGGAACAAAAAGATGTTAGAATTTATCAATGATGAAGTAACCAAACAACAATTAGCAGAAAAGGATGAAGTTTTAGACAAATGCGGCGAGATAAATAGGAATATCCTAGACTTAGAAAACTCGATTGACGAAAACATAAAAAAATATCTTAGCCAATTAAGAGATGAGTTAGAAAAATTGAATGAAATTAGAGATACAAAAATATTTGCTCAGAAAATTAATGAAATGTGCGAAAGAACTAAGGACTTTATAGAAAAGGTATTTCCTTCACTTAAAGGAAGAACAACATTAAATTCAGTTATAAATTGGCTTTCAACATACTCTATTAAAGAAAAAATTTTATGATAATTTTTGGTTGACTGAAGTTAATGAAGGCTTAACTTTAAAATTTATGACCACCCTTGCAGTAAAATGCTGCCGGCTGAAACCATTCTAGTTCAGGGATGACTAAAACTTTTATTTTTTCTTTTTCTATATAGGTAGAGAGTTCATCAAGTGTACCAAACTTTCTTGCTTTATATGGACACTTTGACACACAAACTGGCACTTGACCTCTATCCACTAGATGCGCACACATATTACACTTATCAGCAATGCCAATTTTGTCGTTGAACTGTATAGCTCCATATGGGCAGACCAAAATACATTGCTTGCAACCGATGCACTTGTCTGCTACTATGTGAACTATCCCATCTGCACGCCTTTCTATCGCTCCCTTAGGACAGGATTCGATACATGGCGCTCTGCCACAGTGGTAACAGTTCTGGGGTACAAACAGTTTTTGGGGTACCCCCCATCTTTTGTCTATTTCCTTGTTTTCGGGTTCAAATGTAACTACACTGGAGGATGGATCAAGCACTGTCACGCGTATTCGCCATATGGTCTTTGGAAGATTGTTTTCTCTTCTGCACCAGACCTCGCAGGCATGGCATCCAGTACAGGTATTTATATCAGTAAGAAAGCCGTACTCTTTTGAGATATTTAAACCCCCAAATCTCTTTAGACGGGATTATTTTCCCTAATACCTTATATTTTCTTTCCCCGCATGGTTCTGTTGCATTTTCGGGACTTAATACTTCCGGTGACCTCTGTCAAGTTATATACTTAAAGAATTGCATAATAAGGTATGCAAGCTATTAAAACAGTTCAGATATCTTATCAACCTACCCACGAGATTCTCAACCTGCTTGAAGCCTTCAGGGACATGGTCAATTATTCCATTTTTATTGGCTTAGAGAAAAACATAACCTCTAGGTTCAAGCTTTCAAACGAGGTCTACCACAAGTTAGCAGAGTCCGGATTGCACACTTGGTATGTGCTTTCTGCAATTGAGGTTGCTTCCACTATTTTGAAGAACTATCGGAAAGCGGTTGGGAGGGGAGAAAAACCAAAGAAACCGCATGCTAAAAAACTTATGGCCAAACTTGGGAACCA
>JACRDV010000095.1 GCA_024860865.1 Methanobacteriota archaeon
GAAAAATTGAACGCAAGCATCATGGGTTGGTCAAGAGCAGCTAAAGAGGATGTAAATGCTGTTATAGAGTCTGAGGCAGATGCTATAGCAATTTCTATTGCGACTTCTGATATTCATTTGCAATATAAGCTAAGAATGACTAGAGAGGAAGTAATTGAAAAAGCACTATCGATGGTAGAATATGCAAAATCACATGGATTATATATTTCATTAAATGCTGAAGATGCAACTAGAACTGATTTTGCTTTCTTAAGGGAGTTTGCAACAAAAGGGAAAGAGGCTAAGGCAGATAGATTTAGGTTATGCGATACTTTAGGAGTCTTAGTTCCAGTCTCTAGCAGATACCTCACTAAAAGGATAATTGATGAAGTCCGCATACCAGTAGAGATTCATGCTCATAATGACTATGGCTTGGCTGTTGCGAATACATTAGCAGCGTTTGAGGCAGGAGCTGAGTGGGCTTCAACAACTGTTAATGGACTTGGTGAAAGAGCTGGCAATGCATCCTTAGAAAGTGTTCTAATGAGTTTGATTAAGCTTTACAATTTAGATGTATCTTTTAAAATAACTAAAATTTGTGAGCTCTCAAACTATGTGGAAAAAGCTTCAGGAATTCCTGTGCCTGTAATTGAAGCAATAGTTGGGAAGCATGTTTTTACTCACGAATCCGGTATACACGTAGATGGTGTGCTAAAATTTCCATATACATACGAGTCCTTTCTGCCTGATGAGATAGGGAGAAGTAGAAGTATTGTAATTGGAAAGCACTCTGGGAAGCACGCTGTATGGGCTAAACTAAATGAATTAGGAATCAGTGTAGACAAAAGTGAGTTAATTAAGATAGTTGAAGTAGTTAAACACCGCTCTGAAGAGAGAAAAAGAGCAATAACAGATGAAGAACTGAAAGAGATAGCTCGAGAGATTATCGAACAAACAAAGAAAGAGAGCGAGTCTGAGTGAGGCATGGGCAAAACCATCGCAGAAAAAATTCTAAGTGAGCATTCCAACAAAGATGCTTATGCCAATGATATAGTTGTGGCTAATATTGATATTGCATTTGTGCAAGATGGAACTGGGCCTCTTACAATTCAAGAATTGCAAAAACTTGGTAAAGAAGAAGTTTTTAATTCCAATAGAACTATGTTATTTATTGATCATGCGGCACCAAGTCCTCGAGAAGAGCTCTCAAATGCGCACTCAATTTTAAGAAATTTTGCTAAAAAAACTGGCGTTAGGTTGTATGAAATAGGTGCTGGGATCAGCCATCAAATTTTAATTGAAGATCACGTGAACCCTGGGGAAGTTATAGTCGGAGCCGATTCGCACACTTGTACATCAGGTGCGATGGGAGCGTTTGCAACTGGAATGGGATCAACTGACATAGCTATTGCAATGGCATTGGGCAAAACATGGTTTAGAGTTCCAGAAACTTTTAGGATAAATATTGATGGAAAACTATCCAGAGGAGTTTACTCAAAAGACTTGATGTTACATTTCATTGGAATTATTAAAGCTGATGGCGCTACTTACAAGTCATTAGAGTTTGCTGGCGAAACGATAGAGAACATGATAATGTCTGAAAGACTTACTCTAGCGAATATGGCGGTAGAGACCGGAGCAAAGACTGGGTTAATTGCTTCGGATAAAAAAACCAAACAATTCCTGGAACAGCAAGGGCGGGGTAATAGATTTAAAACAATAAGATCAGATGAGGATGCTATTTATGAGCGCAATATCGATATAGATGCTTCAAATATTGTGCCCATGGTTTCAGCACCCTATGCTGTAGATAACGTTAAGACAGTTGAAAAAGTTACTGGCATAAAAGTAGACCAAGTCTTTATAGGAACATGTACGAATGGTCGCTTAGAGGATTTGCGAGTTGTGGCTGAATATTTAAAAGGGAAGAAAAAGCATGTTGATACCCGCTTGATCGTTGCACCGGCCTCTCGGACAGTGTATTTTCAGGCAATAAAAGAGGGTATTATCCAAATTTTAGTCGAAGCAGGGGCTTTAATTTTCCCCCCTGGATGTGGAGCATGTGTTGGGATCCACGGGGGTATCCTTGGAAATAACGAAGTCTGTCTGTCAACACAAAATCGTAACTTCAAAGGAAGAATGGGCAATCCTAGAGGAGAAATTTATTTGTGCTCACCAGCAACTGCTGCAATCTCAGCAATTAAGGGTGAGATTACGGATCCAAGGGAGAGAATATGAAACTTATAGGCAAAGCACTGAAATTCGAAGATAACATAAGCACGGATTTGATTATTCCTGGGCGTTATTTTCATTTGCGAACAGATCTTCAGGAACTAGCTAAGCACGTTTTAGAGGATGCTGATCCAGACCTCGCTAAAAAAGTTCAAAAAGGAGATTTTGTTGTAGCTGGCAAGAACTTTGGAATGGGTTCGAGCAGAGAACATGCTGCAATAGTAATCAAGCTTACAGGAGTTAGTGCAGTTTTAGCAAAATCTTTTGCTAGAATTTTTTACAGAAATGCTGTAAATATTGGTTTGCCAGTTTTGGAATTAGATACAAATGGAATTGATGAAGGTAATGAGCTTGAAGTAGACCTCTCTAGAGGTATAGTTTTTAATAAAACTAAAAAGTTTGAGATGAGAGTGAAGCCATTGCCTAAGGTAATGGTCAATATACTAGAAGATGGCGGATTAGTAGCGCATATCAAAAAACATAGAGATTTCAAGTTAGATTGAGGATTTTATGGTGCATAATATAACTTTAATCCCTGGTGATGGCATTGGGCCTGAAGTAACAGATGCAGCTGTAAAAGTTTTAGAAGCAAGTGGAGCAGATATTGAGTTTGAAAGAGTAAAAGCAGGCGAAGCAGCAATAAAGGAATATGGCACGCCTTTGCCTGATGAAGTCCTCCAGTCTATAAAGAAAAATAAAGTTGCTTTAAAGGGTCCAGTAACCACACCAATTGGTTATGGCTTTCGCAGTGTTAATGTTAGTATTAGACAGGCGCTTAACTTGTATGCAAATGTAAGGCCTGCTGAATCCTTTGAAGGCGTAAAATCTCGTTATGAAAATGTGAACCTAGTTATCATAAGAGAAAATACAGAAGGTCTTTACTCTGGAATTGAACGATTAAAGGACCAGAATACAGCTGAGAGCATAAGAATAATCACAAGAAAGGCTTCCGAGAGGATAGTAAGATTTTCTTTCGAATATGCTATCAGGGAAGGGCGGAAAAAAGTAACAGCTGTGCACAAGGCGAATATTCTGAAGGTCAGTTGTGGTTTATTTTTAGAGTCAGCTCGTAACATTGCTAAGAATTATTCTCAAATTAAGTTTGAAGATTGTCTTGTAGACAATATGGCAATGCAACTTGTAAAGAACCCTGAACTTTATGATGTTATAGTTACAACAAACCTCTTTGGAGATATATTATCCGATTTGTGCGCCGGGCTAGTTGGTGGCTTGGGTATGGTTCCTTCTGCAAATATTGGGGATGATATTGCAGTTTTTGAGCCAGTTCATGGATCAGCCCCAAAATATGCGGGATTAAATAAAGTAAATCCAACAGCAATGATACTTTCTTCAGTTTTAATGTTAAAACATATCGGTGAGAAAGATGTCGCTATGAAAATTAGGAGTGCTCTAAGACAAGTATTGAGGGAGGGTAAAACAGTAACTTATGACTTGGGTGGAAAAGCTTCTACCACTGAGATGGCTAATGAAATCATAAAAAAAATAGAAGAGAGTTAAGTGAAATAAAAACATATGATTTTCAAATAATTAATGGTCTTTTTTTACTATAAATTTAAATGAGTAACAATGAAGGTTAAAACCTGAAAATGGTGAGAGAGATGAAATGCGTATTTTGTAATTTCGAAAAAATAATGAATCAGATATTTTTTGAAACTGAAAATTATTGTTGTCTGTATAACATAAAACCAGTTCTACCGGGGCATTCTTTAATTATACCGAGAAAACACGTGGAAAGTTTTCTAGATTTCAAGGAAGATGAATTGAAAGAGATGTTTTTGTTAGTACAAAAAATTGTTAAAGTATTAATGAAAACTTATGGTTCTAATGGATTTAATTTAGGCATACAAGAGGGAGAAAGTGCTGGGCAGTCAATTCAACATTTTCATATACATCTGCTTCCAAGAAGGACAGGGGATATGGAAGGTGACCCGAGCAAGTGGTTTACTCGATTGTTTGATAATAAAAATTTACCGATTTTTTCAGAGGAAGACATAAAGAGAAACATCTCAATGATAAAAAAACAATTAAGTGATTAGCAATTGTTCAAATAAATCGAAAGCCTAAAAATATTACTAAATATTAATGAGGTTTATAGTTGATCCTAACTTTTGAACAAGAAAAGCGAATTATTCAAACTTTATTAAAAAAATTAAACGCTTCAGGCGAAGAAGCAGGTATTGTAGCTGAAGTTCTTGGTGAAGGGGACCTTAGAGGTTTTGGTTCCCATGGAATTTTAAGATTGCCTTATATCATCCGCGGAATAAAAAGAGGAACAATTGTTCCGCAATCAAAAATAAAAATTGTTAAAGAAACTCTTGCAACCGCTTTGATCGATGGCAATCATGGATTAGGACACCATGTTGCAGTTCAAGCTATGAAACTGGCAATTGAAAAAGCAAAAAAGCATGGAATTGGAGCAGTAGGAGTTTTTAATTCAAATCATTTTGGAATAGCAGGTTACTATGCTGAGATGGCGATTAAGGAGAATTTAATTGGAATTGTTATAACTACTACTGATCCTCTTGTCCATCCTTGGGGCGGAGTTGAACCAATCCTCGGAACCAATGCTTTAGCGGTTGGAATTCCAGCAGAACCAATTCCAATTCTTATGGACATGGCAACAAGTGTAGCATCACGAGGAAAAATTCTTGAAGCTATGAAAAAAGGGCAAAAAATTCCGGAGGGTTGGGCTATTGATACTGAAGGCTATCCAACAACTGATCCGGAAAAAGCTGCAAAAGGTGCTCTCAGTCCATTTGGAGGAGTTAAAGGATATGCTTTAAGTTTTATCCTTGAAATTTTAGCAGGGTCTCTTGTTAACGCAGCCGTTGGCAAAGAAGTTCATGGGACTCTGGAGCCAAAGAGTTTCTGCACTAAAGGAGACTTTATGATTGCATTGGATCCTCAAGCGTATACCCTAGTTGAAGAATTTAAGTCGCGGGTAAAGAATTTCATAGTAGAATTAAAGACTTCAAAGAAAGCACCTGGGTTTAACGAAATTTTGGTCCCTGGCGAACCAGAATTTAGAACTAGAGAAAAGCGATTGAAGGAAGGTATTCCAATTGCTGATGAGGTTTGGAATGAGCTGAAACAGATTTCTCAAGAATTAGGAATAGATTTGAATTATTTGAAAGATTTGGGATGAATTTTATTGATTCTGATTATATTCTGAAATTGGTATTGCACCAACAAAAAAGGGGCAATGATTTTGTAATCCCAAAACCTTTATCCTTTTAAACCTAAGATAACACCATGAAATCAAATTTTACGATGAAAAATACGGACCCGCTCAAAAAACTTGTATCTAAGGCAGAGAAAGATAGGGATGTCTTAGCTGTTGTCATATACGGTAGCTACGCGAGGGGTGAGAAATACAGGGATATCGACGTATGCCTTGTACTTGACCCACGAGTTCATGCAAATGCTTTTGAGAAGCGGCTTGGGTATTCGGGTCATAGAAATATAGATGTCAATATTTTTCAGGCGCTGCCTCTTTACATACAAAAAAGAATCCTCCAAGAAGGAATTGTAGCGCTTTGTAAAGATGAAGATGCCTTATACGACATAGCTATAAAAGCTGTAAAGGAGTTCGAGCTCTTTAAACCAAAATATGAGCTTTACCTTGAAGGTGTAGCTAATGGATAAAGAGCGCATACTGGCAAAGCTCGACGAAATGGAGCAGTATCTTAGCGAGCTGCAAAGTATAATTCCTGATAGCTTCGAGGAATATCAGAGAAGCATCAAGACGAAAAGAGCGACGGAAAGGCTTCTCCAGATAACCATAGAGGCAGTAATGGATACCTGTGCCCTGCTGGTAAAAGAATTGAAGCTCGGCTTGCCCTCTGCTGAGGAGGAATTTCTTGAAAAGCTTGAAGGCAAAGTCCTCGAACCTGCTACACTCGAGAATCTCAAAAGAATGAAAAGCTTCAGGAATTTGCTTGTGCACGGCTACGCAAAAATAGACGATGCTAAGGTTTTTGAAATTCTTGAAGACAGGCTGGGAGATTTTGAAGATTTCAAGGCACAAGTATTGAAATTTCTTAAAATAAAGTCATGAGCATCATAGGAGTAATGGTCCAGTACTATAAGGCATGCAAGCGAGAGCTCTAGTTTTTTGCGCCCAGATAAATATGAACTACGACGACGAGAACATTTCCATAGGTAGATTGACCACGAGAAGAGCTTTTCGAGGGAGAAGAAGAACATAAATCTTGGCGAGGTTGCCTTCGACTTCGTGCGGAAAGAGGGTGACTTGACCATCTTCGAGATTAAAAAGTCCAAAAAGCTTGGGAAAAACAAAAATGTTTGAGATGAACTAAGTTAATGCAAAGTATTTTCTCTCGTGGCCGCTACTGTTCCAAATGCGGGATGGTTTTGATCTCGCCTGATTCTCTCAAAAATAGCTAAAAAAAAGGCTTGGTTTATTTAAGATTAGTGGTGGGGCCCGCCGAGATTTGAACTCAAGTTCTGGTTATAATCCCTGGCGACCCAGACCCTTGGCTACATTTCTTGGATGGCTTATATAACTGAGCCAATTGTTGAAAGAGACCAGTTGAGAGCCAACCACAAAGAGACTAAAGAGGAAGTCACTCTACGATTGGGTGCATTTCTTTTAAGTCCTTTTCAGTTTTCCCAAGCTTTTCCATAAGCTCAGCAATTATTCCATCAAGAAAAACAAGAACACTAACTTCAAATAATGTTCCAAGTGGACTTAGAGGCTGTCTTTGACCGAGAATTTGTCTTGTAACATAGTTTTTATCAACATCAAGTTTTGTTCTGCCTTTAACCAGTATTACAACGTTTGCAAGCTTTCCGAGAACTGAATCAATATTTGAAGTAATCCCAATAATTTTGCTTCCAATTTTATTAGCAACTTGAACTGCTTGGACTACTGACGAAGTCTCACCTGAACCAGAAATCGCGATTAAAACATCGCCTTTTTTCATTGATGGAGTTACTGTTTCACCTATTACAAAGACTTGAAACCCGAGGTGCATAAGTCTCATTGCAAAAGCTCTGCCAACTAGACCCGAACGCCCTGCTCCAAAAATAAAAATCCTACTAGCACTTATAATTGTACTGATCATTTCATCGACTTTAGTGGTATCAATCTCTTGAGCAACCTTTTTTAAGTGCTCTGAAATTTCATCCATTGCAATTTGAAATCTAGGCATATGAATCAGTATAGTTTCTCAAGATTTATTTCAAATCCAACAGTTGGACTGCCGAGCTCAAAGTTAATCAATATTTCAGGATGAAGTTCTCCGAAAATTCCAATTTTCTCACTATCGCGATAAATTGCTGCAACTCTGCCTTCGATAAATGAAGGATGCTCTATTGCTTTTACCTTCCAATCTTTAATTTGTAAGCTGTGTAAAAGTGTTTCTACTATTGATTTAACTTCAGTAAAACTTGCCTTTGAATGTGTAACCATACCTGCAACTTTTCGAATTTCTCTAGCCCCTGTTTCAAAAGTTTGGTTCAGTATAAAGATATCACCAATTTCAAAGATTTTTTGAGGCAAGTCATAGTGTTTGTTGAGTTTAAGTGTTTCAAGCAAACCTGGCAGTAATGAAACTCTTGCTATCGTAAATTCGTCAGAAACTGGATTTGCTATCGATACGCCTTCCATTTTAGATATGCACATTTTATCAAATTGAATATTTGGATTACTCAATATCATATTTGTTACTTCATTAAATCCCAATCCAATCAAAATTCTTTGTGCCCGCCTTGAGATGATTTCTGAAGGATGTTTCTGCCCAATCCCAACTGTAGCTGGAATTTCTGGAATGATTTTTTCATAACCATAACCTATTGCAACATCTTCAACTAAATCGATTTCGTGGAAAACGTCTACTCTATATGGGGGAACAAATACTTCGATATAATCATCAACTTTCCCCACTCCAAACCGCATTTTTTCTAAACAATGAGCTATTTCTGTTGGAGTGAGGTTTAATCCTAGCATTTGATTAGTATAGTTCACTCTAAGTTCCTTTTTGCGCGGGTTTAGATTAGGAGTGATTTCCTTTTTATTTGAATAAAGCAACTTAACCGCTTCAATTGTTGCCCTCCGCTCTGCGAGAGCTGTAGTCAATATATCTAGTGCATAATTAAGTGCTGTCCAATCAGTTCCAGTCATCTCAATGAACAAATTTTTAGTATGGTTAGTTACTCGAGTAAGTTCCCCATTTATTACTGGGGGCATTGAAAGAACATCTCCATTACTGTCTAAAATAATTGGATAACGTTCGAATGATTTTAATAAATGTGCAAAATCCTTGCCCTTCGGGTGTTTTTCTAGGATTTCAGCTAAGGTGAGCGGTTCTGGGTAATCAAGGGGTAAAAATTTAAGCTCGTTAGGTTTAACAGCCTTATAGAAATATGGTGGCTTGATTTTGTCAAAGTCGTGCACTCCAATAGCTACTTTTTTTCTATTCCTACCTATTGCCCAATGAAGATCTTCTTGGAAATCCATTAGCTCTTGGATAAACTCTAAGGTGATTTTCACTCCCCTAGCAACTGCTCCAACTATGAAAGGTCGAATTCTATCCACGGAGTGGTCAATGTTTATTTCAATTTTTGGGGATACTACAGAATATTTTGATAAACCAGTTTCAATTTCTAAAAAGCCTCTTAATGCTCGAGCAATTCCTTCAATTGAATACAAGTCTGGTCGGTTTGGAAAGAATTCAGCGTAAATTTCATTTTCAGTAAAATTTTCAATATCAGATCCCATCATCGGTATAATTCTCAGTAAATCATCCATCGGGATTCTCTTCCCCAGCAGTTCACAGAGTTCTTTATAATCTATCTTAATTACTGGCATTTTAAACACTTTAAAGAATATGAGTTGATCTTAACCACTCAAGGTCACAAAAGTATAATGTGCGAATATCCTCTAATCCAAATTTTAACATTGCTAATCGTTCGATACTTAATCCCCACGCGAGAACAGGGTATTCAATACCTAAAGGTAAGGTAACTTCCGGTCTAAATATTCCAGATCCACCTAGCTCTAACCACTTTCCCTTCTCTGGAAAGAAAATATCAATTTCTAAACTTGGTTCGGTATATGGGAAATAACCTGGCCTGAATCGAACTTGCTCAAAACCCATTTTTCTATAGAACTCTTTTAAAACTCCAAATAAATTGCTGAATGTAACTCCTTTGTCCATAACAATTCCATCAACTTGATAAAACTCTGGCAAATGTTTAAAGTCTACCCTCTCACGCCTGAAAACTTTGCCTACACAAAAAACTTTAACAGGTGGTTGTGTATGTTCGGCAAGATGATGTATGGTTGTGGCAGTAGTATGTGTGCGCAAAATAACTTGTTTTGATATCTCTTTGTTCCATTTATATCCCCAACCAATAGATCCTGTTGTGCCCCCATTTTCATGGGTTTTCGCGATACTCTCAACCAAACTCTCGCTTGGAAGTCTAGCAGTTTTGGGCTGAGATAAATATAAAGTATCCATCATTTCCCTGGCTGGGTGGTCTTGGGGCTGAAATAACGCATCAAAATTCCAAAATGCTGACTCTACAATCGGACTTTTAATTTCTGCAAATCCCATTTCTAAAAAAATTTCTCGAATTTGATCGATAATTTGAGTCAATGGATGTGCTCTACCAAGATGCAAGAGCGGAGCTGGTGCTGCGACATCATATTTTCTAAACTTTACTTTTTTCCAAGCTCCAGTTTGGATGATTTCTGGGGTTAATTGAGAAATCTCTTCAGTTACTTCGATTCCAAGATTAAGCAACTTATTGCCTGTTTCCGTTAACTTGAAAGTTCGAGATGTTCTCCTTACAATTTGAATTACATTCTTACGACTTTTAAGTTGTTCAACCGCCAGCTCAAAATATTGAACCTCTGGCTCCAACTCATTTTCAGATTTTTCTTCAGTTTGGCTAAGCGAGCTTAAAAGTTCTTCATCTGAGCCCTTAGATCTAGCTGATCGTTCACCAACATCTGTTATTTTCAATGCGGCAATGCGGACTCCAGACTCATCTGGCTCATATACCAATTCAGCCCATCGCTTCCTTTGTAACCAAATTAATGCAATATTGATTTCATTGCTTTCTAGTCCACATTTTTTTGTCAGATCATCAAATGAGATTTTTCTCTCTTTTACCAATACATTTAGAACTCGGCGCTCTGGGAGATTATTCTTTTGATATTTTACTCCCTCGCTGCCAAGCCTAAAAAAACGGACAATTTTCTCTTCAATAGCCTCAATTAAACCTTTTTTTTGTAGCCAAGAGCAAGCTCTCATTACTGAAACTAATTCTTTAAGATCGGTTTCAGTTAATATCTGATCCGGAGTAGCCTGACCGCGCAATTTATTAAGAGCAAGCAAAACTTTTCTTTCATGAGGATGAATCTCTTCCCTAATTTTTTCTAGATCCATAAAATCATCTAGCTAGTCTCTCACCATGAATTTCTCTAAAAGATCTTTGGCTTTTTCCCGCTTTCTTTGATGCTCGCTTAAAAATTTGTTTACATAATTGGCAAGTATCTCTTTGTCCTCGCCACAGAGTATCTCTCCATTTTTACATTTTCTATAGATTTCTTTTATTTTTCCATCATCTTTTTCAAAAAGAATGTAAAGCCAATGATAGACAGAGCAAATCTCTGGGATTCCCCCTTTCTCTCTTTGCTCTTTAACAGTTGCACGGCCTCCAGTAAAGGCGTTCCAAACTTTTTTCTTAGCATATTCAAGAGAATCTGTTGTATATACACAAGTCTCTGGGAGACTTGCGCTCATCTTGCCACCTTGGCCTAGTCCAGGTAAGAACTTGCAATAAATTCCAGCTGGTTTGTGAAGTCCAAGCTTTGGGGCAACATCTCTTGCTACTCGCCAGTAGGGTTCTTGGTCCACGGCGCAAGGAATTAAACAACGCTCGTTTTGACCCTCAAACAACTGGGCCATGAATGCTGGGACTGCTTGCATAGCTGGAAAAAATATGATTCCAATATTTGAAGTACTATTAAATCCAAAAACAGCTTTAGCCGTAGAAAATGGAATATGTTTTGCTATTTGAAGCGCCATTTTATATTGTGTCTTTGCGTATTCTATATTTGAAAAGATTTTAGTTTTTTTCGGGTCGAAGCCAAGAGCAATCACATCTAGCGCGTTATCATATGTAAAACCAATTGTTTGCTCTAATGTAAGCTCTGGTTTGATTAGAAATTTTTCATCATCCGTCATTTGGAAGTATAATTTAGCATCAAAAACATCTTGCAAGTGTTTTGTAAATATCCACGGTATAATATGGCCAAGGTGAGTATGTCCAGAAGGCCCTCTACCTGTATAAAGCACAAATTTTTGTCCGCGCTCATAGGAATCAAGCACGTGATTAAAGTCTCTATGGGAAAAGAAAAATTTTCTTCTTAAAAACATGTGCAATTCTTTTGTATGCTTCTTTATCCTTTTCAGTAACTTATCTGTTATCGGTTCAACACCAAATTCTTCAATCAGTTTTTCATAATCTATTTCTCCAGAGACTTCCCAAGGAGTTACGACGAACTTCTTCTTTTGCATTCTCCCACCTTAATAACAAAAAAACAAAAATATTATTGTGAATAAATGGTAAAATACCTTTTTAACTACGGCTTAACTCGCTCGAGCCGATAATAAGTAACATCGCCTTCTTCATCAACTATTCCTAAAAATAATTCTTTACGAACTGCTCTTGCCAGTCTGGTCATCCCAGAAAGATCTTGTGTAGTTAAAGAGTCGCCTTCTTTAATAGCATGGACTAAGTAATCTGAGTGAGCTTCACCTGGTTTACCCCCTCTATAAACCCTAAAGTGAGTGCCAAATTTAAACCCAGTTTTGACGTAGTACCCTCGACTCTTAAGCTCCCGATAGACTACAAAACGAGTTCGAATGTCCGGTTCAAGCTGAGATGCCTTCCTTAACAAGTCATCAAAATTTAGTTCTTTACCAGTTTCTTCGTCTTTTACTTTAATCCTCCCTTTTTCAAACAAAAAAAGGGCTTCAACTAGAGACACCTCCAACTTGCTGCCTGAGAGAGGGGTGCCAAAGTAACCCTTTTGATAAAGTTCGTTTCCAGCTACTTCATCCCAAACTATTACCTTGTCCTTTAATAGGGTAGCTTCAACGGGTGGAGGTAGGGGGAGTTGTTGCTCCATATTTAATCCTCATTTTCTTCAATTAATGATGCGATTCCTTTAAGAAGATTTTGTTGCTTAATTATTACTAGCAGAGGTGCTTAAAATGTGCGAATCGAAGCTTTTTATGGAGAGAAAGGGCGGTCGAGAAAAGCTAATGGATGAGGTAATTCTAATTCAGGTTAAAAATGGAGTTATTCGAGCTGTAAATCTAACTGGTGAAGAAAAACTCCTCAATGCAAAAATTAAAGAAATCGATTTTGATCGCCATCAAATAATACTAATGGAGTAATTCTATTGGTGATAAGATGGTTGTAAATTTTCTTAAAACAGTTGGTAAATTAAAACATATTCCAAGGATTGGTTGGTTGTTAAGAGGTAAAAGTAATCATGTTGAGTCAGTAGCTGAGCACAGCATGCGAACTGCAGTGGCTGCCATATTAATAGCAGATTTAGCTCAATTAAATGGAATTAAAGTTAATGTTGAGCGCACAATTAAGATGGCAGTACTGCATGATATGGCAGAGGCGTTAGTAGCTGATATTGATAAGGAATCTTTAAAATACCTTGGTTCTAAAGGTGAAGAAATTAAAAAAACTATAGAATCAAAAGCTATTGATGAAATACTGAGTCAGCTGCCATCTACAAGGCTGGGGCAAAGCTACGCTGAACTTTTAAAAGAGTACCGAGAAAGAAAAACTGTCGAAGCAAAAATTGTAAAAGCTGCAGATAAACTTGAGACGGCCATTCAAGCTTTGGAGTATAAGGTATCTGAGCATGAATTTTTAACAGATGCGAAAAAGGCACTAATGCAATTAGATGCCAAAACATCCGGGTTTATAATAGAGGAATTAAAAAAGCTAAAAATTGCTAAAAATTAATTTTTTAAAAGAAATTATAAAACAAACTTTGCTAGCTCAATACACATTAGACTTAAACATGAAAAAAGTTTTAAAATTCTTTTAGGTGAGTATTTGATGTGTGAAGCTATTCCGATAAAACTAACTAAAAAAGAGAAAGATTTTTTGCAACTCAAAATGAATTTAACTGAAGAACAAATGAAAAAAATCGATAAGGATATTGAAGAGAGAAAGAAAATACCTAATAAAGTGTTTTTAAAACTGATTGAAGATACATTGAAATTGAGAATGAAATATGGTTCTAGAAAAACTTTGTATGGAATTGAGTAACAAATTGAATAAATTAAAACTGAAATATTGCGTAATAAGAGGTTATGCCGGCATATTGTATGGTTCTCCAGCTATGACAACTGATTTAGATATTTTAATCGAAGAATTTAATGAAAAATTTTTAACAGAATTAAAAAAAATTGGTTGGAATTTGCATCCGTATAATACAACTTTATTTCAGATAAAAACTCTTGGATTTGCAAATTTTTTAAATAAAAAAACTCCAGTTTGGCTGCATGTTTTCGAAAAAGTACCTGGCTTAGAAATAGATAAAATTAGAATAAACAAAAAACGTATGAACCATACTTTAATAAATGTTGCTAGCAAAGAAGATTGTATTATCTCGTTGCTTAAAACATGGGATTCAAGCAGATTAGAGCCCCAAAAAGCATTGTATTTGATGAGATTAGGAAAAATAGATCTAAAATATTTAACAAAAAGAGCCAAAGAAGAAAATGTTTTGATCAGGCTCAAATGGTTATTAAAGCAAAGAAAAATTTGGATAACTGGCAAAAAATAGGTAATAATAAATTGAAACTTGTGTTTGAATGAAAGACTAAAATTGTAGTCTAAATCATTTTTCGAAGCTTAGATTAGGTAGTAATTTTAAAATGCCCACCTTCTCTTTTGGATGGCATTCCAATTCGCAGCTTTTTCTTGCATACTGCTCCTCACCAACTGCTATGTTCTTCTCTCTCTGTAAAACTTCGCCGGTTTCTGGATCCACATGGATAACCATAGAATTTAGGGTAACTTTACCTCCGCATCCGCATTTTCTCTCTATTATTTCAACCTTCCAAACATAACCAAGAGATTCGTTCTTTATCAATGAGGCTTGTTCGATCCTTAATTTAGGATCCTTAAAGTATTGACTTGAAAAATTTATAAAAATAGGATCACTTTTTGCAATTTCAACTGCTTTCTCTGCACTGATGGGAAGATTAACGCTTCTTTGGGTCGTTTGTAGCTGTGCTTGCAGTTCGTTTGTTTTTGCAAAGAGATAAGTGGCAAATACAGCTAGAGCAATGCAAAGAATGCCCAATAAAATACCAACGTAATATATCTTTTTCTCCAAGTTGTTACCCCATTATTTTAATTTATTATGAGCTATTAATAACTATAAGGAACCTTTTCAACATTTTAATAATTCATGTAAAAATAGTTGATTCAATCGTAGCAAACATGCTGCCTGCACAAAATCGGCAGATATCCATAAATTGATCGAAACAATGTTCACAAACTGGCCTATAGCAGATTCTGCAAATAAAAATAGCCGAGAGATGTTTACATATTTGGCAGAGTACCATATTCACCTCAAAAATAATATAACTTTCCTTGTATTTTGAAATCTCGAAAGGCTTAAGTTTCAAGCATAACCAGGTATTTTTTTGAGGGGCTCTTCTTTCTCTTCGACTTCTAATTCTGAAGTATTAATGCTAATTTTAAGTATCTTGCTGAGCTTATCTAACAAAGTTTTTGTAGCAAGCGGATCTGGATGCTCCGGATTTTTAAAATTTGGGGCAGTCATTCCAAGCAAGCATATCCCTTTCATATCTTTTAACATGCTTAAGCCTAAAACAAGTCCTGAAAAACCATAGAATGGGCCTTCTTCTGATTTTTCAATTCCAAATTTTTTCATTTCTTCAACAATTTCGGGATTAGTTGCAACACATTGAACTCCTTTCCCACCTCGTGCATGCCCTCCAAGCACAATTATTTTTTTAACTCCAAATTTTTCTAAAAAATCTAAAACTTTAAGAGCTGTATCATATTGTCCATAAAAATCAGCTTGATAACCTTTAACAATTATTAGATTTTTTTTATGTGAATAAAATTTGATTTTAGGTAGTTCTACTGCATCATTTTCTACTTTAGCGCCTGCTTCACCCGGTGTTCCAACATAAGAAGGACTAAAATAATAAACCACTGGAAAATTAGGAGAATATAATTCAGCAAATAGTTCTGGTTTAAGATCTTTTATTAAATGGTCTATTGCTATTTTTCCAACTGACCTTAAACCAGGCGCTCCTAGTATGGCTATAGGGTTCTTAAACTTTGGTTTCTTCCCAATGAATTCTATCCAAGCCTTCATGGATTCTCACTTTAAATTTAATTATCGAGGTAATTCTATTTAAAAGAGTGTACAAATGCTCGAACAAAGTGCCTAGCTTAATGGAACAAGGAGATAAAATTAGAGGATAAAACAGTTTGAGGAGTTAAATTTTAATACTCTGACTAAATTCTAAATTCCCTTGACGTAATCCTTCAATAGCTCAGAAACCATCTCTTCCTTCACACGCTTGTTCAAATATTTTTTGTCTATTATTTTCCAGTAGCCTCTTAGCAACAGAATAGCCTGTTCACAGTCAGATTGCGATTTCCAAAATTTGCATGCGCATAGCCTATCTACGAGGGCATCTTCGACTCCAATTATTTTAATAGCATATTTCGTTCCGCTCAACTTTATTCGATTCACTTTTTTTCTAGTAGATAAATTACCAACTATATCAATGCAAACATCTTCACGAAAGAATACTCTTCCTTGTTTTTCAAATTTCATTTCTTCTAAAATTTTTGATAATACCTCCCTGTCACCTAGGATATCCATATCTAGGCTCTTGTAGGCTCCACCGGTATATAGTTCAACAGCAGAACCACCCACTAAAATCGGTTCTTTACCTTTTGGGCAGCGTGCTGTTATTTCGCCGAGGATTTCGAATTTGTTTCCTACCAAACCTTAATCTCCTTAATCTTACCTTTAACTATCTTAACGCCTTTTTTTATCCTCATTTCAACTATCCTAGCTATTGCCTCAAACTCATCTTTATCTCTAGGTCTTGTTCGAATCGTCTCAGTCATGAAATCACTCCTAAAAATGAGTTTTGATAGCTTAGACTTATTTAGACTTTGGTTTTTTGAGTTTCTTAACATAAGTTTTTAATTTTGGATTTGAAAATAGTAAAAGTGAGGCATAAAATTGAGGACATATCCACGCTGTGTTACTCCTGGATTTACTCCATTTGACCCAGTGGAGCTAGCGAAAGAAACTGAGAAAATTGTTTGTGTAGGGAATAAACGCAAGTATACTAATTTCTATGCCACTGGCGTATATGTATTGTAAAAGTTTTTACATTGCAATATAGCGCGAACGGTGGTATAGCTACTGGATACGCGATAGGCTGCATGTTGCGCTGCGTATTTTGTTGGATTGATTTCTCTCGAGAATTTCCGGAGAAATATGGAAATTTTTACTCGCCAGAAGAAGCATTTAACAAACTAAAAGAAGCTGCTCATAAATATGGAGTTCGCAAACTTCGCATCTCAGGAGCCGAGCCAACTCTTTGCAAAGAACA
>JACRDV010000098.1 GCA_024860865.1 Methanobacteriota archaeon
AAGTGCGCCTGCTCCGCTTGCTCCAAATCCAAACTTCATTGGAACCTCGAGCAAATGAGCAACCGATATAGAATATTGCAGACCTGCCATTTCAAGCATTGTTTTGACAACTGTTTCAGTAACTGGAGCTGGAACCTGCTTTTCATCAATTGTTATGTTGATTGAAGTTGAGCTCGATTTTTCAGCATTAACTTCGGTTAAAACTCCTTTTGTGATTACAACACCTGCCCCGCGGGACCCAATTTGAGTTGCATCAATCGCCTTTTCATCACAAATTTCAAAAAAACCAGTTATATGTCCTGGAACAAATGCAACTGCTCTCATTTTAAGCGCTCAACTACAATATCAAAAATCTTCTTTGCGATTTCGCGTTTGGAGGTTAGAGGGACATGGACAACCTTCTTATTGGGGCCAATAATAAAAACCTCGTCTGTATCAGAACCGAAGTGACAGCCAGTTCTGCCAACGTCATTTGCTACAATTAAATCTACGTTTGTATCTTTCATGCAGTAATAAGCTGAAGCAATTAGATCCTCATCAGTTACTTGAAATTCTGCTTTAAACCCAACTACAAAAATGTTTGGGAAATCTTCTTTTATTTTTTTAATAATCTTTGGTAAGGGTTTGAGAACAACTGTGTGCTCCCGAGAAGAATCAAGTTTTAAGCTAGAAGGATTTTCTACAAAAAAGTCTGCCACTGCAGCTGCTCCAACCACTATGTCGTATTTATTTGGTTTTAGCTCAGCGATTACTGCATCGTTCATCTCTCTAGTTGTTACAACATTGATAACTCTCATATACTCTGGAGGCTTTTGAGCACCTGGCCCATAAACTAAAGTTGCCCTTCCTCCTCGAGCTGCTGCCTCTTCTGCAATTGAAATCCCCATCTTCCCTGAACTTTTGTTTGTTATAGTTCTAATTGGGTCAACGTGCTCAACCGTTGGTCCAGCCATCACTAAAACTTTTTTCCCACTCAAATCCTTTTGATGATGCAACTCTTTTATTACAAAATTAACGATTGTTTCCATTGGTGCAAGCTTCGCCGTTCCTTCCTCAACTTTTGGCTCAATGAATTTCACTCCAATTGACTTTAATTTCTCGATGTTTGCCTTTAAGATCGAATTTTCATAAAGAGAAATATGCATAGCTGGTGCTATTGCAACTGGAATTTTTGAACCGAGCGCGGTTAAGGCTATACAGGTTACCGGTGTATCATAAATCCCGCAAGCGATTTTAGAAATAGTATTTGCAGTAGCAGGCGCAACTAAAACAAAATCAACTTTTGATTGCCCCTCTGTAAGTTGGATATACTCAAGTTTTCCGGTCAACTCAGTTACAACAGGATTGCCAGTTCCAAACTCTAACGTGTCTGGATGAATTATTTTTTGAGCAGCAGAGCTCATAACTCCAAAAACTTCAGCACCATTCCTAATCAATTCCCTTGAAATTTTCGGAGTCCCAATTGCCGCAACGCTGCCAGTAACACAAAGTGCGATCTTTTTGTCCTTTAGGAGCTGGCTTTTGGCGCCCTTAATAATCTTGGTTGGGTGTTCCAAAATTAGTGCACCTACTCAATGGAAATTTTCATGGGCTTATTGGTTAACTGAAGCAACAAGTTCTCAATTATTGGAACTGGTATGGGCAATCTGTCAGCGTCATTTTTCGATACCCTTATCCTATACTCTTCTTTACCATCTGGCAAAAATCTAACGTTGAGTCCTAATAATCTCACCGGAAGAATTAACTCTTGGATCATTAATTTTTCATTTTCACTTCGCTCAACTATCCTTATGCGCTTGCCTAGCTCTGTTGAAAGGATTTTTGCAATTTTTCCGCTCTTCCCAATAAGCAAACCGGCTTTTCCTCGCTCAGTTATAATTATGAGCAAATCATCAGCTGCGATTGCCCGCTCAAAAGATGCCTCTCTAAACATCTTTGACTTCTGCTCGAGCGTATATAGGGTCCTGGCTACATTTACCTCGAGATCGCTGATTTCACCCTTCCTTAGCTTGCTCTCGCAAGCAGGGCACAGGATGCCGCTTCTCAAGCATACTTCACAGATAGGCGTGCGCATTTAACCACCAATAAAAAAAGCTTTGAGATGTTTCTTTTTACTTGGTTCAATTATAATAAAAATATTGTTCATAAATACCCAGTATAAAAGACTCAAAATGTTTTAAACCAAGCTCCGGCCTTAGTTTGACTCATCCTATGTTTTAATGCCACGGTTAGACTATCATAAGATTTATATGGTTTTGCCATCTTCATTATTTACATGAAAAATTCTATCATGAAAAATTATGATAAATCTACTACTTCAGACTTGCTTATCAAAGGCGAAGGTTTAGAGGTATACATAGGAGAAATTGCGGAAGAGACCTGGAAAGAGGAAAAAATTGGACCGACTCCAGAGCCAAATGTGACTGCTCTGCGAGAATGGGATTTCAAACTTCTTAAGCGCTATCCTCCTTTTTATTCGCCAGTTTGTGACCTGTGTTGTTTGTGCACTACTGGGAAATGCGATTTGTCCAAAGGAAGAAAGGGAGCCTGTGGAATTGACATAAAAACCCAGCAAGCGCGTGTGAGTTTATTGACTAGCTGCATGGGAACCTCTGCTCATGCTGGTCACGCACGCCACCTTTTGGAGCATTTAATCGAGAAATACGGCCCTACCCACCCGATTGACCTCGGTTTAAACATTGAAGTGGAGGCCCCACTTATCCGGCTCGTATTAGGGATTCGCCCTAAGAAGCTGATTGACCTCCGAAAACCGGTCGATTATGTTGAAAAACAGCTCATTCATTTGATGTCTGCCACAAATATTGGGCAGGAAAAAAGTCACTTAGACTTTGAGTCCAAGGCATTGCATGCGGGCATGCTCGATTTAATTGCCCTTGAAGTTGCTGACATTGCACAAATTGTTTCGCTCAAAATGCCAAAGGCTGACCCTGAAGCTCCATTAGTTGACTTTGGGCTTGGAACAGTAGATACTTCAAAGCCAGTTGTATTATGCATCGGGCACAATGTGTTGCCAGCCGCATCTGTCGCAGAGTATCTTGAGAAAACTGGTTTAAATGATAGAGTTGAAATATGTGGAGTCTGTTGCACCGCTCAAGATATCGCAAGGATAAATCCAAAGGCAAAGGTCATTGGTTCTTTAGCTAGACAGCTCTATGCAGTTAAATCAGGAATTGCTGATGTAATTATTGTTGACGAACAATGTGTTAGAACAGATACTATGGAAGAAGCGCAGAAAATTAAGAGCGTTGTGATTGCAACTAATGACAAAATTTGTATGGGATTACCCAACCGAACAGATGATGACCCGGATAAAACAGTTGAAGAATTAGTTAATGGAGTTATACCTGGGGCTCTAATTCTCGATCCTGAAGTTGTAGGTGAAGTAGCAGTCAAAGCAGCTCTTCGGCTCTCTGATCAAAGGGCTCAATTTAAAAAATTGATAAAAAAAGAAGAGTTAATCGAGCTCGCTAAAAAATGCACTGAGTGTCAGATGTGCAACCGTGCTTGCCCAAACAACTTGCCGGTCTATGAAGGAATGAGACTAGCAAAAGAAGGTTATTTAGAAAAACTTGCGGAGATTTATGAACTATGTATTGGATGTGGAAGATGCGAGGTTGAATGTAAAACCAAGCTTCCGATAATCAGCATGCTTTCAAAGGCTGGAGAGAAAAGTTTCAAAGATGAAAAGTATAAGCTAAGGTGTGGAAGGGGACCAATTCAAGACGTTGAAATTAGAAATGTTGGGCGCCCAATTGTTTTCGGAGAAATCCCTGGGGTTATTGCATTCGCAGGCTGCCCTAACTATCCAAAAAGTGGAAAAGAACTCGTTGAGATAGCAGAGGAATTTTTAAAGCGACGCTATATAATTGTGGCAACTGGGTGCTCAGCCATGAGCCTTGCAATGCATAAAGATGAGGAAGGAAAGACCATTTATGAAAAATATCCCGGAAATTTCGATGCAGGCGGCATTGTTAACCTCGGTTCTTGTGTTACAAATTCACATGCAGCAGGAGCTGCTGTTAAAATAGCGAGCATATTTGCTAGAAGACCTCTCCGTGCAAATTATGAAGTTATTTCAGATTATATACTCAACAGAATTGGAGCGGTTGGCATTGTCTGGGGAATCATGGCGCAAAAAGCATTTGCAATTACTACTGGTCTAAACCGGCTTGGGATCCCAATTATATTTGGACCATATGGGTCAAGATTCAGGAGGCTATTCCTTGGAAGAAAAGATCTCCCAGAGAATTGGGAGATATATGACTATAGAACTAAAGAAAAAATGCTGGGTGAACCTGCACCAGAACATCTTTCTTGCGTAGTTGAAACAAAAGAGGAAGCAATTGTTATGGCCGCCAGGCTCTGTATTAGACCAAATGATACAGCTATTGGCAGAAAAATTAAACTCTCCCATTATATCGATCTCAGCAAAAAGTATCTTGGAGAAACGCCGTCTGATTTAGATTTATATGTTCGATCTGAAAATGATATACCAATTACAATTAAAGAGGAAGTCCTTCAATTCCTGAGTGCAAAAGGATGGAAACCGCGAAAAATTCCACTAGATCCAACTATATTGGACCCTGCTAAATTGCATCCATCTCTATTAAGGCCGGAGTGATTCAATGGAAGACCGGGTTGTCCCTTGGCAAATTGGTAACATTGCTTATTCAACTCATGCTAAAGTATTATATCCGCCGGAAATGGCTCGTGTAATTAATCGAGCAAAGAGACCACTAATTGTCGTTGGCTCAGGCCTAACGGAAAAACTTGAACTAAATTTATTTGATTATGTTATTGAGCTCTCAAAAACACGAAATTTACCGGTTGTTGCCTCTGGAAACACCTATAAAGAATTTATTGCGCGCAATTTTAAACCAGTTGCGATTTTGGGCAT
Source organism: Methanobacteriota archaeon (assembly GCA_024860865.1). Lineage (GTDB taxonomy): Archaea > JACRDV01 > JACRDV01 > JACRDV01 > JACRDV01 > JACRDV01. Next base: position 4,919 of record JACRDV010000098.1, read on the forward strand.
CCTTGAGTTAATAAACCTAATTAAAGACCAAAATTGGCGCGGATTCGATGGGAAAGGGCAATATGATGTATTAATCTTGCTAGGAATTTTCCCTCTCCTTGCAAATCAGGCTTTATTTGCTGCTAAACACTTTGCTTCAATTATAACAATTAGCATTGATCAGCATTATGAGCCCAATGCGACATTTTCCTTCTCAAATTCAACGGTTGAAGAATGGAAAGAAAATTTAAATGAGTTATGCGCCAATCTGAAAAAATAGAGGGTGAAGTGATGTTCAAGGACCTTCCAGTTGATGTTGGAGTTGTTTATGAAGGAGAAAGAATTAGAAGCAAAGAGATGTTTGTTGAATTTGCTGGACCAAAATCATTTGGAGCTGAACTGGCTCAAACAAGAAGGATGGATGAAATACAAGATGGAAAGATAACAATAATTGGTCCAGAAATTACCGAAATGAAAGAAGGCGGCCGGTATCCATTTGCAATTTTAGTTGAAGTGGCTGGGGAAAAGGTTGAGAAAGATTTAGAGGGGATTTTAGAGCGCAGAATTCATGAATTTATTAACTATGTTCAAGGGGCCATGCACTTAAACCAACGCGATGCAATTTGGTTGAGAGTCAATAAAGAGTCACGAAAAAAAGGCCTCACATTAAATCATATAGGCAAAGCTATAACTAGATTGTTTAAGGCTGAATATCCTTTTATTGAAAAAGTCCAAGTTACATTCATCACTGATGAGTCTAAAGTTAAAGAATTTGTTAAAAAGGCAAGAGAGATCTATGGTGAGCGCGATGCAAGGGTTAGGGGAATAAAAGAAGAAGAAGTTGATAAGTTCTATGGCTGTGTGCTTTGCCAATCATTCTCCCCCTCTCACGTTTGTGTTATAACCCCTGAGAGAATTTCGCTTTGTGGAGCAATCTCTTGGCTGGATGGGCGTGCTGCTGCTAGGATTAACCCAGAGGGAGCGAATTTTGAGGTTGAAAAGGGTAATCTCTTAGACCCAATAAGAGGGGAATATGAAGGGGTGAACAAAGTTGTTGAAAAGAGGTCGGGGGGGTCTGTAAAAAGATTTTTCTTGCACAGTATCTTTTCATTCCCCCACACAAGTTGCGGCTGCTTTGAAGCAATCGCATTCTATATTCCAGAAGTGGATGGGATTGGAGTAGTTACCAGGGACTTCAACGGTTTAACTCCATTTGGGATTCCCTTTTCAACTATGGCTGGCCAGGCAGGCGGTGGAGTTCAGATTAGTGGTTTCACTGGGATTGGAACAGAATATTTCCGCTCTAAAAAATTCTTCCAAGCAGATGGAGGATATAATCGCCTGGTTTGGTTACCAAAAATTTTTAAAGAGAGAATAAAAGATGCGATCCCCCCAACGCTTTATGATAAAATTGCAACTGAGGAGACTGCTCCAGATTTGAAAGCGCTAAAAGAATTTTTACAAAAAGTCAATCATCCTATCACTGAACGTTGGAAAGAAAAGGTACCTGCAGCTGTACCTCAAATGGCAGAAGTTGTTGAAGCGAAAAATGAAGCTAAGGCTAGCGAGAGACCTGAAGTTGTAGCTCCGGTTGCTTTGCCAACTGCAATGGTTCCAGCTGCTGGCGGGATTAAAATCATCCTAAAGAATGCAAAGATTTACGCTGAAAAAGTGATTATTGTCCGCCGGGAGGAGAAAAAATAGCAGATGCAAAAAAGAACAGTTATAGCAGTTAGCGGCAAAGGTGGAACAGGGAAGACAATTGTCGCTGCTTTGTTAGTTAAAATTTTGACTGGAAATTCTAAGAGCATTTTAGCAATTGATGCTGATCCAGATTCAAACCTGCCTGAGGCGCTTGGAGTTGAAGTCAAAGGAACTGTTGGCGGAATTCGAGAGAAATTGCTTTCTGGAAGGGATCAAATCCCACCTGGTGTAGTGAAGCGTGACTTGCTTGAATATCAGATTATGGAAATACTAACAGAGACACCAAATTTCGATCTTTTAGTTATGGGGCGCCCAGAAGGACCGGGCTGCTATTGTGCAGTCAACCATTTGTTGCGCGAGATAATCGATACTTTTGCAAAAAATTATGATGTGGTAGTTATTGATACAGAAGCTGGGCTAGAGCATTTGAGCAGAAGGACTACTCGAGATGTAGATACCTTATTGGTTGTGACTGATCCGACTAAGCGCGGACTAATGACTGCAAAGCGGATTAAAGACTTAGTCAAAGAGCTGAACATTAGTATAAATAAAATATATGTAATCGCAAACCGCGTTACTGAACCAACAATTGGACCGATAAAAAAATCTGCAGCTGAACTTGGATTAACATTAATAGGTATAATCCCGGAAGATCAAAACATAACTCAATTTGATTTAAATGGCAGACCAATAATTGAGCTATCTCCAAACTCGCCAGCATTAAAATCGATTGCTCAAATTGCACAAGCATTGGAGTTATTTTAATGAAGAAAGATTTAGCTGAATTGCTTAAGCTGTTAAAAGATGTAGATTCACTCGAGCTTGAAAAGGTTAGAATAGAAGCTGAAGAACTTGAGCTTGATTTATCATCACCTGCAGTCCAAACTATATTAACTGAGCTCCCCAAGGTTGTTCCAAAACTTGTTGAACAAAAATTCCAGTTTCCAGTTGAATCTTATCTTGGCCAAGTTGCAGAAGTCCAACTTGGAGCTGCGAGAGCTGAAGGTGGAACAAGAGGGAAAATTGTAAAGGTTGGTGGAGATAAAGCCCCTCCATTTTATAGGTTTGATTCAACTATAGTTAACAGACCAGTAATTGCTTTTGATGTTTTTGATACACCCCAACCACAATTTCCAAAAGTTCTCAAGGAAGAATGGAAAGATGTTTGGGAAGACCCAGCTGCTTGGGCAAAAAAAGCAGTTGAGAGGTATGAAGCAGATTTAATAACTATTCACTTAATTAGTGCTGATCCATTAATTAAAGACACCGCGCCAAAAGAAGCTGCTAAAACTGTTGAAAAGGTCCTGCAAGCTGTTGATGTCCCAATAGTAATAGGAGGCTGTGGTGCTCCAGAAAAAGATCCTTTTGTGCTCGAGGCTGCGGCTGAAGTTGCTCAAGGAGAACGATGCCTGTTGGCCTCAGCAACCTTGGATAGTGATTATAAACGGGTGGCTCAAGCTGCCCTAAAATATAATCATGTTGTTCTGTCCTTCACTTCAATGGACATCAACAACCAAAAAGAGTTGAACAGATATCTTCTGAAAGAGGGATTACCTCCAACCTCAATAATTATGGATCCAACTACTGGTGCACTTGGTTATGGACTAGATTATACCCTAAGCCTAATGGAACGGATTAAACTCAGTGCACTTAGAGGAGAGAAAGAGTTACAAATGCCAATATCTAGTGGAACAACAAATGCTTACGGAGCGAGAGAGAGTTGGAAAAAGAGGGATGAGTGGGGGCCCAGAGAATACAGGGGTCCACTCTGGGAAATTGTAACCGGTCTAACTGCTACACTGGCAGGCGCTAATATGCTAATGATGCTCCACCCAACTGCAGTTCGAATTTTAAAAGAGATTATTGATAGCTTAACCACAACTGAAGGGTATGGACCACTTATTGAAAATTGGATTGCTCAAATCAGGTGAATTTTTTGCCATCAGCAATTGAAATTTACAAATATCTCCCAAAAACCGATTGTAAGTTATGCAAAGAGATCACTTGCATGGCATTCGCCATTAAGGTAGCTAAGGGTGAACTAGCAATTGATGATTGCCTCGTATTGAAAAGCCCTGATTATAGCGGGCAATATCAAAAACTCCAAAAAATGTTGCCAACAAAGAGAGAAGTTACTGGATTGATCATTTATGGAGAGAAATGCAATGGCTGCGGAAATTGTGTGATAGCTTGCCCAGTTAATGTTTCATCAAACTTAATGATTGCTGGCGGAAAAGGTCCAGAAACTGGAGATGTTGTGCTAAGGATTGAAAATGGGAAGGTTATTATTGCTGATTTAAAAAAGTGCAGGAGATTTGAGGAAGGAGGAGACGAGGCGGCTAAATCCTGCAGAGTTTGTGCTGAAGTTTGCCCAACTGATGCAATTGATTTCAAGTAGGTGGCTCGATGTGAAGCGAATTTCTCCCATTGAAATCTACAACCTATTGCCAGGAACGAATTGTGGAGAATGTAAAGAAAGCTCTTGCATGGCATTTGCAACCAAATTGCTCAATCGAGAAGCAAATATTTCGCTTTGTGCTCCAATTGAAAAACCAGAATACAAACCAAAAAAAGAAAAATTAATTGAAATCCTGTCACCACCGATCAAAGAAGTGACTATTGGTACTGGAGAAGGTGCGGTTGCAATCGGCGGAAAAGTTGTTATGTACAGACATGACCTTACTTTTCATAATCCTACTGCATTTGCAATAGATGTCCATGATGAAATGCCAGAAGAAGCTTTAATTGATCGAATAAAATTTGTTCAAAACTTTAAAGTAGAAAGGATTGGTAAAGTTCTAAAATTAAATTTAATAGCTGTTCGCTCAGTTTCTAATGATCCTAAAAAGTTTGCAAATACAATTGATATTGTTCTCAAAAACTCAAACTTTCCGCTAATTCTATGTTCATTTGATCCGACCGTGCTTGAAGCTGGATTAAAACTTTCAAGTGAAAGGCGGCCTTTGATCTATGCAGCTACAAAAGAAAACTGGGAGCAAGTTGCAGGGTTAGCTAAAAAATATAAATGCCCAGTTGCAGTTTTTGTGCCAAACAACCTTGATTTGCTCACATCGATAGCTTCTTGGCTAAAAGAAAGGGGAGTTGAAGATTTAGTTTTAGATCCAGGTACTCTAATATTGGGAGCATCATTGGCAGATACTCTTGACAACTTTGTGATGCTGAGGCGAGCTGCGATTGAAAGAGGGGATAAAAGAATCGGTTATCCACTATTGGGGGTGCCAGCGGTAGTTGGGCTAATTATTCAGGATCCAGTTGAAACACCGCTTAGAGAAGCGACTATTGCGGCGATCTTAATGAATAGATATGCTGATGCTCTAATATTGCATACAACTGAAATTTGGGCTTTATTAGGTTTAATGACCATTAGGCAAGATATATACAGTGATCCAAGGATCCCAAGTAAAGTTCAGCCAGGAGTGTATACATATGGACAACCCGATGAAAGAAGCCCTGTGTTGGTGACCTCTAATTTTGCTTTAACTTACTATACTGTTGTTGGGGATATTGAAAGCGCAAAACTTAACTGCCATCTTTTAGTTCTTGATACAGAAGGCCTTAGCGTGGAAACATCTGTGGCTGGAAGAAAGTTTACAGCTGAGAAACTTGCAGATTTAATTAAAACTTCTGGAATAGAAAAAAAAGTTAAACATAAAAAATTGATTATTCCTGGATTTGCTGCTCGATTAAAAGGAGATATTGAGGATGCAACTGGTTGGGAAATAATGGTTGGTCCAAGGGATTCTTCTGAAATTCCAAGTTACTTAACAAAACACTGGAGCAGCTAGATTGAAAGTTGCAATTGCTGGTAAGGGTGGAACTGGAAAAACAATTGTTGCAAGTACTTTAGCGAGAATTCTTGCAAGAAAGGGATTTAGAGTTATTGCAGTTGATGTTGATCCAACCCTCAATTTAGCTTCGAGCCTTGGAATCGAACTTAAAGAAAAGAAGCCTATCTCACAAATGAAAGAATTGATTGAAAACCGAACGGGAGCTAGGCCTGGAGAAGGGTTTGGTGGCTTTTTTAAACTCAATCCAAAAGTTGATGATGTTCTCGATAAGTTTGGAATAGCTGGACCTGATGGAGTCAAACTTTTGCTCGTTGGAACAGTCGAGCGCGGTGGAGAGGGTTGCTTTTGCCCAGCTAGTGCATTTCTGAGGGCATTATTAAGGCATTTAGTTTGGAAAGAAAAAGACATGATAATACTGGATATGGAAGCTGGTATTGAGCATCTAGGCAGAAAAACTGCTGAAAATGTTGATGCGTTTATAATAATGGTTGAGCCTTCTCAAAAGTCAATTGAGGTTGCTAAACAAATTAATCAATTAGCACAAGATATTGGAATTAAAAAAATTTTTGCAATAGCTAATAAAGTCCTAAGTGAAGTTGATGTAAAAAATATCTCGAATTCGCTTTCTGCTGTTGGAATTAAACTAATTGGAACAATTCCATTTGACCAAAATATTACAAAGGCAGATGCTATGGGGAAAGCATTAATTGATTTTGCGCCATCAGCCCCTTCTGTTCAAGCTATTGAAGAGATTTCAATTAAATTGGCTGGCTGACTTGCTTTTCGATCTTAATGTCCCATTAAATAGCACGAACAAACCAATAGTGCTACAATTATGGAACCTTCTACAAACTGGTCCGACGTACGTCTTAATCAAATTTAAATCTCTAAATTGAATCATAATCATAAATTGGTGGTTAGGAGTGACAAAAGCAGAAGCAACAAAAATAACACAGTCAAAAGCAGATGAAGAAAAATTTGAAAAATATTACATGCATTTTCTTGCTGGAGAATTGATGCACGAAGTTTTGTTTGGTACTTTACCAAACAAACTTAAAGCGTATGAAGGAATGGAAGAAGAGGAAATCTCCCGCATGTTAAGAGAAATCTCTGCTGAGGCTATTGTCAATGCTATTAATCTAGGTGGTGTTGTTTCATCCCATGTTGCACTACTTGAAAGTTTTGAGGATAAAGTGACACTCTGTTATAAGATTTATGAATCAATGGGATTCAAATTTTGCCATAACATCTTTAAAGAAACCAAGGACTCTATCACAATCCAAGTAACCGAATGCCCGCACATAGAATATACAAAAAAGAATCCTCTTGCATGCTTTTCTTGCATGGGTTTAAAGCTAGGAATTTTGAAGGTAGTTTTTGGAATTGATATTAAAAAACTAAATGTTCCAAAAAGGTTGGCTCTTGGAGACGATTGTTGCCTGATAGAAATCCCAAAGAAATAAGAAAAACCAAATAAAAAGTCTTAAGAATCTCTCTACTGTTTATGAACTTTAGAACTTTTAAAGGTGAAGTAGCCTTGGTAAGTTATATAGAAACTGGAATTGGGTTAATTACGATTTTTATCGGACTTATCTCTATAATCTTAATTGGGCGCTATGTGCCAGAATTAAGTAAAGGTGCACTCAAAGAATTTTGTAATAGGTTTGCAATTGCTATTGTATTCGTGTTATGTTTTTCTATTTGGCATACTCTGAGGGAGTACTTTGAGTGGAAAGAGAATATAGGGGAATTTATGGAATATCCTGAGTATATTTTCATAGTTTTAGCTTATATTTCATTTTTCATCTCTGCTCGGAAAGTGGTTCAGATAGCCAAACTTTATGGATTTGAGAAAATATTCCAGAAAGAACAGTAAATAGCGAATTTAAACTCAAATCCAAATAGTGGTGATAATAAGTCAATGTTAATACCAAGCGGAATACCAGGTTTAGATGATTTATTATATGGTGGATTTAGTTCCGGCTCAAATATCCTTGTAGTAGGACCACCAGGTTCAGGTAAATCGATTTTCAGCAGGCAAATTCTGTACAATGGGTTGAATAAAGGCTTTTCTTCAGTTTATATTAC
>JACRDV010000100.1 GCA_024860865.1 Methanobacteriota archaeon
CCATTTAGTGTTAATGAATTAGAGACTCTTCTCACCAAGTATCGTCTAAGGAATGTGAGGGTAAGACCGTTAAAACATTGGGTTATTGGAGTGTGTGAAAAGTGAATTTAATTTGCGGGCTTCGGGCAACTCTGCGGACACTTCGTGTCCTTGCCTCGCTTTGCTCGGTCACTTAACAGCGGATAAAAGGCTTCGCTACGCTTCGCCTAAATTGCCTTCGGCAACTTCTTTTATCCGCAATCCGTTATACCAACAATAAGTTAACAGAACCATAGAAAGAAAAATTAATTTATGGAATTTGTTTTGGTTTTAGCTCTATAAAATTTTTCACACCAATTCTCTAAGATAAATTTTGTATCTACCCAACTTTCCGCCATAATTTCCTGCTGAAATTTTAACTATTCCTTCTAAATCTTTAACGCTTTGAATGGCAACTTTCATAGCTTCTTTTACTGCCCCAACTGAAATTCCATTTATTACTATTTCTGGAATACTCTCTATGCCTGCTGGAACTTTAGAATCCTTTATCTTTCCCCTTAGAGTTGGGCAATAAGGATGATTAGTTGTTGGGCCAATCTCTGGATATCGAGTTTCTACTTTTGAACCGGCCGAGCAAATATCAAAAGGAGTGATAACCCCGCTGATCTGATTTATAGCTTCAAGAGCTTTGTCACCTGCTTTTAATGCAGCTTCTTCAGTTTTACAAAAGAACCAAAGGTTGCCACCCATTACACCCTTTGCATAACCCAAGTATCGCTCTATAAGAAAATCTCCCATCATTATAGGAATGCTTATTACTTCCCGCCCCAAATAAGTGATAACCTCCTCATAACCATCGCCACAGTGGCCGACTTTATCCATAACATCAATCTTTTCCTTTGAATCTAAAGCATTAAAAACTGAAGTCGTTGGTATAACAAGTATACCTTGGCGGATCCTTTTTGCCAATTCTTTTTCCAATTTTTCAACGGCATTTTTCCCGTAGTTTACCCAAATTTGTATGATAGCCCCCTCTCGCTTATCTGGTGTATCTTTTTTGCTCACCCATTTTTCAATGCCTGCTTCAGATTTACCAAGTACTGTCAAAGGAAGAGCTGTAGAACTTTGAGCTGCTTTTTCTAGCCTTTTCTCATCTTTTGCTGTAACTAATATTCTAGAATATAAACCATCGAAGGCTTCAGCATAAGTATCTTCTATTTCTGCCATAAAATCACTTCAATTGTTTAAAAAATTAATGTTAACTTTTTGCTTCTCAATATTTTCGACATTCTCTAGGCATTTTCAGGCATCTATCAGGCTATCTACCTATTTGTTTGTGTTTTCTCCTTGGTTTGAAACTTTGAATTAGATAAAGCCCTCAAAATGCTAGCTCGCAATCTCCTTTCCTAGAATCTCTTTTTCTGATAAAATTTTATAATTCTTCTTTTTAAGATATTAAACATTCTGACTGCGCTTTCTTTCATATACTTCACCGAGGTGACCGAAAGTATTATTTTATATTTAAAGCTATCAAAATTCCTCCCACTACTAAAGCAATGGGTATTCTTTCGGTGAGGTATATGAAAAAGTTTGATGTTATAACAATTGGTGCCGTTCTAGCCGACCAAATAGGATACGCGAACAAACTACCAGAAAGAGATGAAGAAATCTTCGTATCTAACTTAATAATGCGCTCAGGCGGCTCTGCTGCCAATACAGCTGTTGCTTGTTCAAGACTAGGTTTGAGAACTGGATTTGTTGGGAAAATTGGAAGCGATAGCCTAGGGGACATGTTGCTTAACGATTTAAAAACAGAAGGTGTAGATACAAGCCAAATTAAAAGAACTAAAGAAAAACCTACTGGAACCTGTATCGTTATAATAGATAAAGACAATAACAGGCATATGTACGCATTTAGCGGTGCTGCAAATTTTTTGACTAAAAACGATATAAATGAAAATTATGTTCTCTCTTCAAAAATTGTTCATCTTGCTGATTTAAAAAATATTGACCCATTAGAAAAAGCTGCTAAAATTGCTTCCTCTAAAGTTAAAGTATCCTTAAATCCTGGCGGATTAATCATCGGGCTTGGTTACAAAAAAATTAAGAAATTGTTATCGCTGACTGATATTTACATTTCATCTAAAAGTGAAGCTGAGGCTCTATATGGTACCAACAGCACACAAAAATTAATAGATTTGTTGCTCCAAGAAAACATTGAGATAGTTGCATTAACGCTGGGACCAGATGGGTGCATTGTTGCCAATTCAAAAGAAAGATACAAAATATCCAGTTATAATGTTAAAGTAGTTGACACAACTGGTGCTGGTGATGCATTTAGTGCTGGTTTTATCTATGGATTAATTAAGAAATTCCCACTGAAAAAATGCGGAGAGTATGGTAATGCAACCGCAACTTTATGTATCACAACACTTGGCGCAAGATTTCAACACTCTAAAAAAGAAGTTGAAAATATTATACGCGGAAAACTGAGAAAAAACTAATAGCAATCTCAAAAAAAATATCTATGTTGGTAATTTAGCCTTTGCTTTTGCTTCAATATCTGCTATCTTTTTTTTCATGTACTCCTCAAATTGTGGGTCGTTTGTCTTCATAATTTTTGGCAGGTCTTCATCAAGGTTTGATGGTTTAATTATTACCAACCAACCTTCACCATATGGATCTTTATTGACTAATGACCCTTGAGTTCGAACTTTAGTGTTAATAGTAACAATCGTGCCAGCAACGGGTGATAATAGTTTACCAACCCACTTCCCGCTTTCTATTGTACAGAATGGCTTTAATCGTGTCGGCACAGTTTTTCCAACTGCTAAAGGACGTGCAACAACGATCTTTCCAGCCATTTTTTGTGCAAAGTCAGTAGCTCCAACTCTTATATTTCCATCTGGTTCGATTTTTGCCCAGGTGTGTTCAGGTGAATAGTATAGATCATCAGGAAAGTCATAATCGCCAATTTTTGCCAAATAATTCACCCAATTAAAAAGATAGTCTTA
>JACRDV010000101.1 GCA_024860865.1 Methanobacteriota archaeon
TTTCTCATTGAGAGTCGTTACGGTAAATGTCACTGCTGTTTTTATATCCTTAAGGAGACCAATATCACGGAGTATTAAATCAGACTTTGTAATGATTAGAATTCTACAATCATTTCTTTTGAAAAGTTCTAAGCAAGCTCTCGTTAGATTAAGATCTTTCTCTATTGGTGGATAGGGATAAGAGGAATTTGACATTGATATAACTTTAGTCTTATCGATTTTCTTTAGTTCGATTCTTAACCTTTTAATTAAGTCTTTCTTTACCCGGCAATTGTAAAAATTTGGTATGTAGCTGGACCCGTAACAGTAGACGCATCTATGTGAACAACCGGTATATGGGTTGAACCCATATTTGTTTAAACAAGTGCAAAGAGGGTCATTCCAGGGATCAAATTTTGTGATTAGCATAGGAAAAAACTCTAATAATCTCAAACTTTGTCAATTACATGAGAGATGACTTCCAACTGGAAGGATGGATGTTCATAAATTTCATAGCCCTTGTATTATACTATAGGATCTATAGGTTACTCATTGATAAATCGTTGCTGAATAATTATTCGCCAAATGATGTCCTTATACATCTCTCAAGGATACATAAGCTCAAGATAGAGGAGAAATGGTTGACTTCAGAAATACCAAAGAAAACAAGGAAGATAATTGAGAAACTAAACCTGCATATTACTTAAAATAGGCGGAGTTACGGTTTAACTCTCATTTTGAGAGTCATGGCAAATGTCCGAACACTAAGCCATCGAGAACTACACTACAGCCGGGGTTTCTTTTTTCACTGCCAATGCTTGTCCTATCCAGTCTACGAGGTGTCGCTTAGCGTCAAGTATCTCTATCTCAACAGGAGCTTTACTTTCATCGAAATGAACGATTATCCCTCCACCGATGTCTTCACCATAAGCCGGCTTATTATCCTTTATTTTAATCAGCAACACATCTACTTCACCATCATAGTAGGATTTCATGTTTTTCTCCCCAATATCTTTTTTTCTCGGCACGATACGCAGTGATTACGATAATGTCTTTCCCACGTTGTTCATATACTACTCGAAGTATATAATCGTTAAGACGTTTATGAGCGATCAACCTTCTCCCATAGCCATCTACGATCTCCTCAGGGTTCTCCACAGTCTTCTTAACTAACTCTTCGGTTAAGTTGTATGTTTCGATTCGTTTCTTGGCGTGCTTTGGTATGATAATTTCCATTTCAATCTCCAGGTGGATTTGTTAAGTTTTATTTTAAACCTTCTGTATTCCAATTCCCCTTCAGAGTTGGGAATTTGCGGGCAACACTATGTTGAATAATTAATTAAGAATTCTCAAAAATTGAGGTTTGACTTTTGAAGAATAGAATTTTACTCATTGCACTATCTTCATGTTATTTGTTAGTGGTTGCATTCAAGTTAAAGAAGAAACTAAAAGTAAAGGCTGTAAATTTTAAAACTATAGATGCTGGCTGCCACATCAGTTCCTGCCAAGTCCAACCCATGTTGTGCATAGGATCACGTCGTCCAGTAGTGGCCCAGGCTTAGAAAGAACCGGATTATAGGCTGAACCGCGGACAAACTCGAATTTACTCGGTAAAATTAAATTTCTTTAAGCAGCTTCAGGAATTCTTCTCTTGTTAACCCTCATGGGGCCCTCAACTTCTAGGTAGAGTTCCACCGCCTCCCTAACCCTCACCATAAGTTCATCTAACGTCCTAGCCTGGGTGTGACAACCCTGAAGCTCCGGAACAGATGCCGCATAATAGCCATTTCGTCTTTTTCAATAACCATACTAAACTTCAAGAACCACACCACCCATTAATTTAGCTCAAGGTCCTTTAAATTCTTTTCATAGTCTCTTAAACGATTTATCACCAAAAACCAATAGAACTGACTATCTCCACAACATAGGCTAACGAGATACCAAAGCTAACAACGGCCATCCTCTACGGCTCAGCTGCAAGAGGGGAACTCGCGGAAGTATCAGATATAGCAGTCACAAAATACAGCGATAGGTCAATTTTAATTGTTGCTAGTGAAGACGATCAATATTCTGCAGATTCTTCTAAAAGACTTTATTCTCTCGCTCAAGGCAAAAAGGAACTTAAGATTTACCTGAAGGCTGGACATGGGACAAACATGTTTTCTGCTGAAGTTGGGTTAGAAAAATTGATCTTAGATTGGTTAGATGGAACTTTAAAATAATGTAACCAGGACTTCGAAAGTTAAATCTTTTTAATCAATATTCTCCCTCTTGTGCCTTCGCTAGATCCAACTCTGAGTCCTAATTTTTCGATTATATTAATAGTATTTTCTGGCAAGTGGTATTCTCTAAACTTTGAGGAATATTTCATTGCTTTTAAATTGCATATAAGAGTTATTAAATCAGATGCGACATCAATATCTGATAATTCATTTAGCAAAAACAAAGGTAGTTTCTTCCTTTCTGCAATATCTGATAAATTCTCGATTTCAATACCACTTGTAAATACTCCCCTAAAATCAATAGAGAAGTTGCTTTTCAATCCAATTAAATATACTCCACCTTCCCCACTAGGTCCTAAAACAATGCCTCCGCATTTTGCTAAAAATTCAAAAGATTGATCGATTATTTTGGGTTGAATGTGGGGGGCATCGCTTCCGATCACAACAATATTGCCATTTTCTTTAGCTACATATTTTAAAGCATTAATAAATCGAGTATCGAAATCATCACCCTTCTGAGAAAATAGCGCTAATTTTTTAGATTCTATGTCTATTTTACAATTTTTAATGAGATTGCGAATAGAATTCTCTTCGTTCTCAGACAAATATGCTATATAAACAGCATCTGCTTTTGATTTGTATGTTAGGATAATGGCATCCATCAAAAATGCAGTATAAAGTTGCAAAATATCTTCATCGGTTAAGCCTGTATCTTTTTTTAATCTAGTTTTAACTAAACCCTTTACGGGTGCTTTAGCAAATATCAAAACCGAATTCAAATTATCACTGCTTTCGAATCTTTTTCAAGGGATATTTAAATTTAAAGAGTTACTAATTAGCACTATTGTGAAATTATTTAAATTCAAAAAGAGTTTTTTGTTTTTTAACCATTTTGAACTGGTCTTCAGTTACGCCAAAGCTCTCCAGTATCCTATGGGCAGGAGGTATAATTTGATTGTTAACATAATAATCAGTATCAATATCCTCTAGTTTTGCCATTGAGTAAGGCTTCGCTCTGTCAGTAAGCCTGCCAGCTCCTTTTGTAATAACAAATCCGATTTTATCCCCCGCATCAAGTCTGCCACCAGCTTTTAACAATATTTTAGCAGCAGAAACATGTGGAGCAGCTATCTCATATTCTTCTGGACTTTTTGTCAGGGTTTTCCATATAATTAGCTCCTCATATGGAATTTGATTAGCTTGCATTTTTTGAATTATTTCTTGAACATAAACAACCGCTTTTTCTGGCGTTTTTTCCTTTAAAATTATCTCAAAAACTTTCTCTTGAACCTCTCTAGCTATTTCTGCCCAGTCGCCTCGAACAACTTCAAAACCAGTTATATCGATTCTCCCATCCTTTAACAATCCAGCATATTTTTTCTTCGCTTCAGTAAAGAAAATTCTTTCATAAATATCTTTTAACTCAATTTCCAGTTCAAGCTTTTCTCTAACAGTTTCAATTAATTTTTCAACTTTAGGTTTCTCGTACTTAATGAAAAGTGAATCGGTATCAGCATAAATTATTTGAAGGCCAAGTTTTTTTGCAACTTCTATAGTTTTTGTTATAGTCTCTCGACCCCACGCTGCAGTTGCTTCTCCAACTTGTTTAAAGTAAAATTTTGCTCCAAGCCATGCATTATAGCCGTAGACTGCGTTTGTAGTCGTTTTGATAGCTTGCTGGCGCGCATCAAGGATTCTATATTCAATACTTTTTGGGTCGAGTTTTTTAAGTTGTGTTTTAATTTTTCTACGAACTTTGATTAAATCTGATAGAACTCTCTTATAAAAACCATCAGGAACTTTTCTAAATTTATATCCAACTTCAGGGGCGATATTTACTTCAGTTGATTTAACCCCAACATCTTCTGATACGAAAGTATCAGGAGAAATATTTTTTTGAATCATTAATGCAGGGTACATTGAGGAAAAATCAACGACAGCGACATTTTCATGTATTCCAGGTTTAGGAGCAAGAACGATCGCCCCCCTATATGGAAAATATTGTTTCTCAAATCTGCTAGGGATTAGCTCTCCTTCTAAGGATGCTTGCCTAATTAAATACCATTCAACTCTAAACCCCATGGCAGCAGCTCCGACATGATCAAGAGGCAATCCAACTACATTTGAAAGTTGAATTGCAAATGGTAATAATTTTTCAGAAACTTCAATTATAGTTTTGACTTCATTTTTAGATTGTTCTAACAATTTTTCTCTAAGTTTTTTATCATCCCAAAGCTCAGGAATTTTTGTTTCATCAACTTTTAATGGCTTAATTTTTGTTCCTAAAAATTCAGCTATATTTTCAAGAGTTTTTACCTTAATATCTACAATATCTTCTGCGAAATCATAAAGATCAATATTAGCTCTGCCTGCGATTGAAACGTGTCCATACATGCTTGTATGAGGTTCGCCTGGCCTACCAACATCTAGCTTAATTTTTAAATTTTTAGCCCGTTGTCCCAAATAAAGCCAATCAAAAATATTTGATTCATATCCAACAATACAATCTGGGTCGAATTCTTGAACGAATTTTGCAAACCCTTGGATTGCTTTTTTATCATTATAATCTGTTGCAATGAATTGCTTTTCAAGGCCATTATTAGTTGCAGTTGAGATTGTAATTACTGGATCGGCAGCAGTTTTTGTAGATAAACCGCGCTTGCTGTAGCACTTTATATCAAAGGCCAGGACTTTAAGTCGTGGAATTTTCGCCTCTTCAATTGGTTTAGGAGTTTTTTTAACCTGATAAATAGCATCGACTTTATAGTTTTTTGATTTTATTTCTTCAACTTCAGTCTGATGCCAACCACAGGGAGTCAATTGATTATCAATTAAATATCTGAGCGGGTATCTGACATCATACTCATAACATTCTTGAATTTCTTCTAATTTTGAAATTATTTTTTGCAATTTGATTGCTTGGCCAGGATCTCTAAATGTAATTTTTAAAACTTTTACAGGTTTACCGAAGAGCTTTCGGTCTGCAAGCTCTATATTTGTAATGTTTGTTGAAAGTGCTAGAATTTTAGAAGTTAAACTTTTTATGTCAACTTTTTCTTTCGGTAAAACATAAAAATATGGTAAAAAAGTATCATCAATAACTAAAACTTTTTTATTATTTGAGTCAATACACCAGAGTAAAATTTGTGGTTTTTCTTTTTTAACCTCATGAGCTATATCAAGGATCCAAAAATTAAGGTTCATTGAATCACGTCTATATATTAGATGGTACTTCTTAAATCAATTTGGGTGTATTGAATAAACTAAGTATACTTAGAAAAGTTGGTTGGGCTAGATTAAATGAAAATTATTTATAATAAGCATGCTGAGGTAAAAATTAAAGAAAGAGAGATTGATAAAGGTATAGTTGAAAGTACCATTGTAAGCCCAGACCGAGGTGTTATTGGTTTTCATGGAAGAACTATTTTTGAGAAGAAAATTAACGAAAAACATAAAATTAGAGTAATATGTGAAATAAAAGGTGAAAATATAAAAGTAATATCGTGTTATATTACTAAAGTTGGTAGATATGAAAATCGATTATGATAAAGAATATGATATTATCTATCTAAGATTTAGCAAAAAAAAGTATTCTTATAGTGAAGAAAAGGATAATATTATCGTAGATTATGATAAAGAAGGTAAAGTTATTGCAATTGAGATTTTGGACGCTTCTAGAATATTGAAACATCCAATAGCAGAAATAATGAGAATAAAAGAAGCTGCAGTAGTTTAGTAGAGATTAATTTTTCTAATTTTATCCTGTAAAGTAAATTAATTTTTAAGATAGTAAGATAGCTATGCTGGGAGCCAGACTAATTGGAGTTAATTCTGCTATAACTACTCCATTTAAACAAAATGAAGAGTTAGATGAAGAAGCTCTACGAGGGGAAATTAGATATCAAATTCGAGCTGGAATTAATGGAGTTGTGGTTAACTCAACGCCAGGTGAAATTTCAAGCTTAACAATTGAAGAGCGAAAAAGAATTTGCGGAATTGCAGTTGAAGAAGTAAAAGATAGAGCTGCTATAATAACAGATGTCGGAACACCTAGAACAACTTGGTCAATAGAACTTGCAAAACATGCTGAAAAAGTTGGAACTAATTTTGTGATGGCGCTTACACCTTGGTTGTTGCCGCAAACTGATGAAACGATTTATAATTACTATGCTTCTCTTGCAAGAGAATTGACCGAAGCTCCATTAATTCTTTATAACTTACCTAAGTACGCAGGATATAATATACCACCAGAGCTTTTTAGACGCCTTTTGAGTGAATATCCCGATAAAATTGCTGGCATTAAGGATACCAGTGGTTCTATAGAAAAGCTTAGAACATATATCTCTGCAGCTCAAGGTAAAGCCAGCGTTGTAGTTGGGGACGATAAGCTATTATATCCTGCTTTAAATGCTGGAGCTAATGGATGTATTTCTGCAATGGCTGCATGTTTTCCCAATCTTGCAGTAAATATGTATGAAGCATTTCTTGTTAAGGACTTTAAAACAGCAGAATCAATTCAAAAAAAGTTTGATGCAGTCAAAGATATTTTTCATAGATTTCCATATTTGGGCGCACAGAAAGGAGTACAAGAGCTCCAAGGTCGCAAATCTGGCTTTCCTCGCGCTCCACTAAGAGCGTTAACCCCAGTTGAAAAAGAAGAACTAAAAGCTGCTTTAACCCAACTTGGCTTGCTTTAAATTTAAAAGCTTTAGGAGGATATAAATTAAAGTATGCGTTGCTTAATTGCTTTGCTAAAAATAAACCCCCATGACCACTATGAGTACTTGATGCAATTAGAAGAGCTTGAAGCACTAGCGAGTACTATCGGATACGAGGTAGCTGATAGAATAGTCCAAACCCATCAACCTAGACCAAAATATCTGATTGGAGCAGGCAAAGTAAAAGAAATTAAGGATCTAATCCAAACTAAAGGAATCGATCTTGTTGTTTTCGATAATTTTTTGACATCGCGCCAAGTCTTTGAACTAGAAGAAGCTTGGGATATTGATGTAATCGATAAATTCGATTTAATTTTAAACGTATTTGAAGCGCATGCAACTTCAAGAGAGGCTAAACTTCAAATTGAGTTAGCTAGGCTAAACCGAAATGTTCCCTTTGTTAAAACCTTGCTTGGAAGAAGAGTTCGAGCAGAGCACCCTGGTTATGGTGGTGCTGGAGAATTTATTGTTCATAGCTCGCTAACTGGTATTAGACAAAGAATTTCAAAAGTTAGTTCAGAACTAGATAGACATGAAGCCCAAAAAGAAATTTTAAGAGCCAAAAGAAAAGAAGTTGCAAAAATCGTATCACTAGCCGGTTATACGAACAGCGGGAAAAGTACGTTGCTTAATACACTAACTGGAGAGGAACAATTAGCTAGAGATGAATTATTCACTACACTTCAAACAAAAACTTCTCGAATAAGATGGAATGGCGAAAAAATATTGATTAACGATACAATTGGGTTCATTAGAAAACTTCCACACGTGCTAGTTTCTGCTTTTAAAGCAACCTTATCTGACATTCGAGAGTCAGATCTAATTCTATTGGTAACTGATTTTAGCAATCCTTTAAAGGAAATTCTCCAAAAATTAAAAGTTTCTCGAGCAACTCTAAAAGAAATAAATGCTGAAAGTGTTCCATTGATCCATGTATTCAATAAAATAGACAGGTTAAATACAGAAGAAATTCAGTTTAAACTCGGAGAGTTAGAATCAGCAGTTCAAAATCCAGTTTTGATCTCCGCAAAATACGGTCTTAACCTTGATGAGCTGAAGAAGAAGATAAATGAGGCTTTATATTCATCTACTTAGTGAGAGTTATGGAAGAAATCGAAAGAATAAGCATGACATTACCAAAAGACCTTTTAAATGAAATCGATTTAGTTATTAAAAATTTAGGCTACTCGAGTAGGTCAGAAGCTATTCGCGATGCCATTTTTGGTTTTATTACGGAGTATAAAGCAACAAAAGCGATCAAAGGCGAGATGGCTGGAGTTATAACTTTAATTTACAACCATGATCAAGTTGGTTTATTGAATAAATTAACTGAGGTTCAACATTTTGCTCGAGATGTAATTGAATCGAGCCTTCACATCCATCTGGATGAGGAAAGATGTTTAGAGGTAATTGTAGCTAGAGGAAAAGCAGAAAGGATAAGGACTATTGTTGAAAAATTGATTGGATTAAAAGGAGTTTCTCAAGTTAAATTGACAGTTGCTTCATAAACGATCAATTTTATGCAATCAAAAATTTTTTTACTCATTTTTAATTGATAATGATAATTAAATTTCATTTTTTTGTGCAATGGAATACTTTCACTGGCAGACGAAGCAAAATAGAAATCGTGGGCTCTGGCATTTCATATAACGTTCTTGATGTAAAAGAAGTTTTGCGAAGCAAAATTTGAACGCAGTGAAACGTAGTCTTTTACATCATGTTATCTGCCGTTGCGGCCATTATCATGCTTTAATTTCTGCCAAATTCTTAATGCTTTTAAATTGCCTTAAGCTGCCCCACGAATGAATTCTCCGTCCAACACAATTCTATGTTGTTCATAACCTTGCCCAATGCTGATTCCCATATGACCTACTGAAGTCTCTGGCATGCTTTATGTCAGACTTGTCAGCCAAGTGGCACCTCTATCAATATATACCTCATTTACACTGAATAAGTAAGCAAAAGTTGCAGAGGCTATAATTTGGAGTCAGTTTTGGTTACAGGTACAAAATTTAAACTCTTAGAAAAATTGATTGATGTAATTCCAAATGGAAGCTGCATTTCTTTAATCGGATTGCCAGGTTCCGGCAAAACGGTTTTTTGTGAGAACTTATTGGGTGAAAGTTTGAAGCAAGAAATTAGTTCCTTATACATTATTACCCAATCACCACCAGATACTGTTAGAAAATATTTGCAATTTACCGTACCTAACATCGACATGCTTGAACAAAACAAAAAATTTGCCATTGTAGACGCATATTCATGGTTGTTAAATAAGAAAGTTGAAAAATATGCCGTAGATGACCTAAGTGATCTTTCACATTTTAATGCTACAGTATCCAAAGCAACTAATGAACTCGGTGAAAATAAATTTGTTATTTTCGATTCGCCATCTGCTCTCACTCAATATAACAGCGAAGAAGTTGTTATAAAATTTTTGCGCAGCTTTTTTGCTAAAGAGAGGGCTTTGAATGATATATGTATTTGTCCGCTAGAATGGGGAGTCCACTCAG
This sequence comes from Methanobacteriota archaeon, assembly GCA_024860865.1. GTDB lineage: Archaea > JACRDV01 > JACRDV01 > JACRDV01 > JACRDV01 > JACRDV01. The sequence goes on from JACRDV010000101.1 coordinate 9,433, forward strand.
ATTCTTTTTACAATATTGTTAACTCTAATGCTGATGGTATATTCGGGATAAAGATCGAACAAATAGAGGACAAGTTAGAAAGGCTATTTCGTGTATTTAGTTTTCGAACAGTTGCTCATAACACTAAGTGGGTCAATTTCAAAATAGTTAATCCACGCAAGGTTATCATGGAGAAATATATATCAACTGCAATTGAACTAAGACTTAGTGAAGCAAGAGAAAAATTAAACAATATAGAAAA
>JACRDV010000102.1 GCA_024860865.1 Methanobacteriota archaeon
ATAACATACACATTTGCCTTTGGGAATTGTTTTTTAAGCTGGCGAGCATTTTTGATTGCTACCATACAGCATATTCTCGAGCAGTAAGTTCTACCTTCTTTCTCTCTTGCTCCCACGCACTGAATCATTGCTATGTTTTTTGGCTCTTGTAGTTTATTCTCAGCAATGAGTCTTTCAAGCTCAAGTTGAGTTATTACATTCTTGTATTTTCCATAACCATACATACCCTTTGGTTCAAAGGGTTTTGCACCAGTTGCAACAATTATTGTTCCAACAGTTATTTTTTCTTCTTTGCCTGCTTTATCAAGAGTTACTTCAAAATTTCCGACATAACCTTTCACATGTTTAATGCTGGTAGAAGTGTAAAGAATAATATTTTTATTTTCTTCGATATTTTTTATCACAGAATTTAACAATTCATTAGCTTTCATGTTATCAGGAAATAAAGTATCCATATCTCGAATTAAACCGCCGAGCTTTTCAGTCTTTTCAACCAAGTAAACCTTGAACCCTTGGTTGGCTATGTTTAAAGCAGCAGTCATACCAGATATTCCAGCCCCAATAACGAGGGAGGATGGGTTGATTTGCACTTCTTTTTCGTATCTGGGTTCCAGAAGTCTTGCTTTTGCAACAGCCATTCTAACTAGTTCCAGTGCTTTCTTTGTGGCGTGTTTAGGATCGCCCATATGAACCCAAGAACACTGGTCTCGAATATTTGCCATTTCAAAAAGATATGGATTCAATCCAACTTCTCGACAGGTCTCTCTGAATAATGGCTCGTGAGTTCTAGGCGTGCAAGAAGCTACAACAACTCTGTTCAAGTTATGCTCTTTTATTCTTGCTTTTATCCCTTCTATAGCATCTGCAGAGCAAGTAAATAGATTATGTTCAGCATAAACAACATTCGGCAGCGTTTTAGCGTACTTTGCTACTTTTGGGACATCTAAATAACCGCCGATATTTAATCCGCAACTGCACACAAAAACGCCAACTCTATGTTCTTGGCCCCTAACATCTATCTCCTCTGGATATTCTTTTTCTATGTTAGAAGGGAAAACAAACATCGATGCTCTAGCTGCTGCTCCACTTGCTTGAGCAACCGAGTCAGGAATATCCCTTGGACCACTACTAACACCACAAGCATAAATGCCTGGTTTAATTGTGTCGATGGGACTGATAAGAGGATTTAGTTCTTTAACAAAACCATATTCATCAAGGGATATTCCCAATTTCTCAGCTAACTCATTAATACCTTTTTTTGGAAAAGTAGCTGTAGATAAAACAACCAAATCTACTTCCATTTTTTTAAATTTCTTTTCTTTCTGGTCTTCATATTTTATAATTAAACTACCATTATTTGATTGTTCTATGGCACTTGGAATGCCTTTGATATAGTTTATTTTGTATTCATCCCTTGCCTTTTTATAAAATTCCTCAAAATTTTTTCCTACAGTACGAATGTCAATATAAAAAATGTTAATTTCTTCTAACGATTTTTCATGTTCTTTCGCAGAGATAGCTTCTTTTGTTGAATATGTACAGCAAATTCGTGAACAATATGGCTTATTTTTATCCCGGCACCCGACGCATTGTATGTAAGCGATTTTACGCGCTACTTTTCCATCTGATGGCCGCAGTAACCTTCCTTTAGTTGGTCCTGAAGCACTTAATAGCCTTTCAAAATCCAGTGCTGTTAAAACATTCTTGTAAACGCCATATCCATATTCAAGCATATTACGTGGCTCATAATAATCGCCACCTACCGCGATGATAATTGATCCCACATTTACCTCAACTTCATTGGCTTTCATATCATAATCTATTGCACCAGGTCCACAAACAATCTTGCATTGGCCGCATCCTATGCAGTGCTCTTTGTCTATAGTGTATTTTAGGGGAACTGCTTGGGGAAATGGTGTATATATGGCCTTTCTTATGCCAAGCTTTTGATCAAATTCGTTCGGTACTTTAATCTTACAGACTTGCGAACATAACCCACAACCATTGCACTTTTCTTCTTTCACATAACGTGGTTTTCTCTCTATTTTTACGGTGAAATTGCCTGGTTGCCCTTTAACTTCATTAACTTCTGAATACATGAGTAATTTTATATTAGGGTGGCGTGAGCAGTCAATCATTTTCGGGGCTAAGATTCATATTGCACAATCCATAGTTGGAAATGTTTTATCTAACTGAGCCATAACTCCTCCTAAACTTGGGGTTTTTTCAACTAAGTAAACTTGGCATCCTTGACTAGCTAAGTCTAGCGAAGCTTGAATGCCGGCTATACCTCCACCTATTACGAGGGCCGAACTAGAAGAGATTTGAAATGCCATCTTACTTCCTCCCTCTTTTAAAATTCTGTGTCTGAGTGCTTAATTTCTCGTTAGGAATCTTGATTAACAGGGACTTTGCAGGTTCAATTCTCATGCTGTGATTCTGTTTGATTCTCACAGCACTCATTGCTGTTTTTCTTCTTCATCTTCCTAAGATTATTTTTAAGCACCTCAGGTACAGAATTATTCAATAATCATTGCAATCTTCCTATAATTTATTTTGAGGTCTTTGTTTGCGATATAAATTAACGAACCCATAAAAATTAATTTTATAACGGCAACTTTCTACGCATCGAGGTCTGCTTGCAGGTATTATAGTACCATTGACATTGAGTTCTTTGCACATATTGCACTTTTCAAGCATCTTTTCGTCTAATTCAAACCCGATGTTAAGTTTTCTTATTATTACTCTTGGAGAGAAAGATTCGTCAATAAATTCTGCTATTCGACAACTACCTACGCATTTTCCGCAGTCAATACACTTATATAAATGAGTTTTTTTAATCAAATCCTCAAGATCAGTTTGAATCATAGTTCTTTCCTCATCTTATGTGTAGTAGGGCACGTATTTGCCCTCTTTTCCTCTAAGCTCTGAGACAACTTTTCTTTTTTCTTTTTTTAATGAGACGTTCTTTTTGATTTCATTCAATTCGACTCTTTTTTCAACCTCGACATAGCCGAGCTCTTCCGCTTTTGTGAGTAAGTTGATGCCTTTTTGAGTTCTAACAATTACAGTGGACCAACCTGCTGGAGTGCCTACTGATCCTACGCTAATGTCTGAGAACTCAGCAGTGAAGTTACAGCACAACTTGCAAGATTCAGGTACACATTCTTCAAAAGCTTTAACAGATTTTTCAACTTGACCATTTTTTGTGTAAACGATAAACTTACCTTTTTTAATATCTGTTTTAATTATCTGATCCATTTGTATGTTAAATTTGGATTCAATCGTCCTTCTCAGCCCATCATATGGAAAATTCTCAAAACAAAATAATCCTATTAAAAGGAAATCTAAAGGATTTTCAGACTCAGATGTTATCTCCAATAGATTTTTTAAGAATGAAATTTGAGTCTTTCTTGCGCCAGTTATTTGGCAACCTGTGCCAACTAGAGCTAACCGAGATAACTCTTGTAACGATCTACCTAATTTCATTGATGTAGCTGTTCTTGTATATTTAGTTCCAGCCGCTTGCAAAAGTTCTTCCTTGCTCTTAGCTATGATTGGGCTTGTATCCCAATTATTAAATCTAGTCGCAACTACTGCACCGTCGATTAATTTGTTTTCTAAGGCACACAGTAAAAGTGAAGTTACTGCTCCACCATCTTGAGCTTTTTCTAAAATTTCTGGTATTTTGGATCTTACTGCCAGAATCTTTTTGTAATA
>JACRDV010000103.1 GCA_024860865.1 Methanobacteriota archaeon
ACTCAAGCTTCTTTCAGCTTGCGTTCCAATATCTGGCTCACTAGTTTTCCATCTGCGCGACCTTGAACTCTCTCCATAATTATGCCCATTAAAGGTTTCGCTGCGCGAGGCCCTTTTGATTGAATTATAGCTTTATTTTCATCTATAACTTTTTGGACCAATTGTTCAAGTTCTTCTTCAGTGATTAGTTTTAACTTTAAGGTCTTTAATATTTCATCAGCAGTTTTACTTGGAAAAAGCGCCAATTCCCTTAAGAGTTGCGGAATTCCTTCCTTCACAAGTTTGTTATTTTCAACTAATACAAAAATTTGTTTTAAATGATTAACTGTGATGTTCTCAACTGGGATGTTTTCTTTTTTTAGCTCTGGGATAGTCGACTCAAGCGTGCGAGCAATTATAGTAGGGCTTACTTTATATGTTTCAATTAATTCTTCAAAAAATTTTAAATTTTTAGAGCGTACCATTTGGAAAGCTAGTTCTTCGCTTAGCCCATGGTCTTCTACAAATCGTTTCATCTTATCTTCCGGTAGCTCTGGTAGTTTTTGTTTAATTGCAGATAATCTTTCAGGTGTTATAACAATAGGCGCTATGTCAGTCTCGGGATACATCCTCGCTGCTCCAGGTAAAGGCCTCATGTACTCTGTGTTACCATCTTGAAGAGCCCTCCTTGTTTCAACTGGTATCTCCGTAATTGCTTGCCTTGCTCTATCAACAACTGCCTTCAAAGCTTTCTCAGCTTTGTCGAATGAGTCAGCTACTATAACAACGGCATCATTTTTATTTGCATTAACATGCTTTATTATTAAATCGACTTCTGTTTCAGGGATACCAAAGGCAGGCAATTCATCGGTGTGAATAATTCCGCCAACGCCTCCAATAACCTTTGCATAATCTGATAATTCAGTTCCAAATCTCCTGCCAGGTTGAATCTCTCTGCCAAGTAAGCCTCCAAACCCTATTAGTCTTAAAGCTAAAATTTTGCAACCTTTTTCAAGCGCTTTTTTCAAAATTTTCGATTGAGTTTTAGAGAGGAGATGTGTCAAGTCAGAAAAATCACTAGTAACTTTCGAAAGGTCGACATTTCTTTTTTTCAATTCATCTCGAATTTTAAGAAGTTCAACTTGTCTTTTTACTTCGTTTTCAATTATCTTTGGGACCAAACTGAGTTCCTGAACCCCCTTGACTTCAACTCTAGCTCCATTTTTAATTGAAATATTTAAGTCCTGGCGAATTGTTCCGATTCCGCGCTTAACTTTTTCAGTCGCTCGCAAAATTAAGCCAACTTTAAAAACAGCTTCTTTTGCTTGTTCGGGCGAATGGATGTCGGGGCTGCTACCAATTTCAATCAAAGGGATCCCAAGCCTATTTAATCGATATCTTGCAGTTGTTTGAGTTGTTTCAATTATCCTGGCGGCTTCTTCCTCTAAACAAATTGTTGGAATTCCAACTTTTCCTCCTTTAGTTTCTATATAGCCATCAGTTGCGATGAATGCAGTCCGTTGAAAACCTGAAGTATTTGAGCCATCGATAACTGTTTTTCTCATGACGTGAATTTCATCAACTACTTTCGCATTTAAAAGCTGAGCAACTTCAATTGTTATATCAATTGAAACTTGGTTAGGCTCATGCGGTGGCTCTTCGTCGTATTCAACGTCGCAGGTAGAATTAGAATATCCTTCATAAACGAATTCTCTTGCTCTTAACCATTCGTGCATAGCTGCAAGATCAACTATACCTGTTTCCCCCGGAACTGGTCTTAACCTTCTATTAAAAACCACATCGGGCGGATCGTCTCTTAACTCAGTTGGACAATTGCAAAACAGCTTAGCTTTAGTTGCAAGTTGTTGGTGAATTTCAAATCCGCATTTTAGTCCAAGTGCCTTATAATCGAAGTTGATTCTATTTCCCTCCTCTGTCATATAGCTTAAAATTTAGTTAGTGATTCTTCATTTTAACTTAGCCATTTGGGCTCCTAATTGCATAGTGTAAAAACAGGGCAAATTTAATTTAGGTATTTTAAATTTCTATTCGCTCTTTATGATTGCTTCCAAAACTGCAAATAATAGAAAAATAGCAAGTAAGTTTAAAAAAATTATCCGAACATCACGCCAGCTGCTTCCCTTTTTCTCTCTCCAAATTTAGTGCTACCTAGCACTTTAATAACTGCTTGATCGAAATCAGCCATTGTTACTTTTTCTCTCTCTTCCCTTATGGCAAACATACCCGCTTCAGTACAAATTGCTTTAATATCTGCACCTGAAGCCCCATCTGTAATTGATGCCAATTTTTCGATGCTAAAATCTTCAGACAAATTAATCTTTTTAGTATGGATCTTGAATATTTCAACCCGCCCTCTAAAATTGGGTAGAGGAACTTCAATAAACCTATCAAACCTGCCTGGTCTAAGGATAGCTGGGTCTAAGATATCGGACCTGTTAGTTGCCCCTATAATTTTGACCTCTCCTCTCGGATCAAACCCATCCATCTCCGCAAGCAACTGCATCAAAGTTCTTTGCACTTCACGGTCTCCGCTTGTTGCAGTCTCTAATCTCTTAGCCGCAATAGCATCTAACTCATCGATGAAAATTATACTAGGAGCTTTTTCTCTAGCAAGTTGAAATACCTCTCTAACTAATCGAGCTCCTTCACCAATATATTTCTGAACTAATTCAGATCCAATTATTTTTATGAAAGTTGCTTCTGTTTCATGAGCAACTCCTTTTCCAAGCAGAGTTTTTCCAGTTCCAGGCGGGCCGTACAATAGAACTCCCTTAGGCGGCTCGATTCCAACTTTTTCGAATAAGTCTGGCCTTTTCAATGGAAGTTCGATCGTTTCTCTAATTTCATTTATTTGCTCTTCCAATCCGCCTATATCCTCATAAGTTATTTTAGGTCGCTCATCGATTTCCATTCCAAGAACCATCGGATCCTTTTCAGTTGGCAAGACTCCAACAATTGCAAAAGACTGTTGATTTAGAGCAACTCGCGCACCTGGAACCAAATCTTTTCTATCAATAAACTGTGAAACAGTAACCACAAAGTTTGGACCTGTAGAACTTTTTACAATTATTCTATCATCATTTAGCGAATCAATGACTGTTGCAACTACTAAAGGTAAACTCTTAAGACGCTCGAGTTCACTGCGGAATTTTCTAAGTTCTCGCTCCAGCCGAATCCTTTCGCTTTCAATATATCGCTTCTCAGTTTCTAACCTGCGATTCTCATCTTTCATCTGCGAGATAAGTGTTTCTAGCTGCCGCAAACGGTTTAACAAATATTCAGAGAATTCACCGCGGTCTTGAGATACTTCAGCAATATCTGCCATATTTCTCAGTTAAATAAATGTAAGCTATCACCTCTATAAAGATTTTGTCAGACTTACGACCGATAAAATTTTACTAAAAAAGATTTATAACATAACCAGGTTAGACAAATGTTTTGCGAAATATGTGGTGTAAAGATAATTGGACAACCTTCGAAAATTTATGTTGAAGGAGCAGAACTGTTAGTCTGTCGAAACTGCGAACAATTTGGCTCCAAAAAGTGGTCAAGATATCCAACTGCAACTCAGATTAAAGTCAAACTTCCAAAAACGAAACCAAAGGAAGATCTATTTGCGCAACTTGATTTTGGGCTTATTGAAAACTACCCAGATATAATTCGTAGGGCTAGAGAGAAAAAGGGTTGGAGCCAAGAAGATCTAGCCCGTAAAATTAACGAAAGACTTTCTGTGATCAAGCGAGTTGAACTTGGAAAAATGCCTCCAGATACTAAGTTAACTAAAAAACTCGAGAAGACTCTAGAGATAATTCTCACTGAAAAAATCCCAAAGGAGATAATTCCAAAGGAACCAAGTAAAGGCGAATTGACCATCGGGGATGTTATAGTAGTCAAGAAGAAGTAGCAGGGATAACCATGGCTGTTATCATGCATATCAGTGCCCATCAAATTGACTTAGAAAAAATTAAACGAGTTGCAGAAATAATTCGCAACAAGGGGCTAGTTGTTTATCCCACTGAAACTTTATATGGACTTGGTGCAAATGCATTAGATGCACAAGCTATATTAAAAGTTTTTAATGTAAAACAGCGATCGCTTTCAAGACCAATAACTCTTGCTGTAGCTGATGAAAAAATGTTAGAAAAAGTTGCTGAAGTAAATGATTTGACAAAAAAGATTGTACATACATGCTTGCCGGGTCCTCTGTCACTATTGTTAAATAAAAAAGAAATAGTACCAAAGGAATTAACATGCGGACAAACAAAAGTAGGAATTAGAATCCCCGATCATCCTGTTGCACTTTCTCTTATTCGCGTTTTAGGCATTCCAATAACTGCAACTAGTGCAAATATTTCGGGTCAACCAGCTCCAGTTTCTGCTGAAGAAGCTAACAAACAAATCGGAAAAAAAGTTGATTTAATAATAGACAGTGGATTAACAAAAATTGGTCAGCCTTCAACAATAATTGATCTGACGCTTGATCCTCCAAGAGTTATTAGAAGCGGAGCATTTCCAGTTGAGAAACTCCAAACTTTAGTTGAAAAACTCAAAATTACAATATAATACTTAAGTTGATTCAAATGCTCACACCAGAAGAAATTGAAACTTATAGACAAGCTGGGAAAATTGCGGCTGAAATCAGAGAAAGAGTTCGAAATATTATTAAACCTGGTCTAAAGCTGCTCGAATTAGCAGAAGCAGTAGAGAATATGACCTTTGAAAAGGGGGCTAAACCAGCTTTTCCTTGTAATGTCTCGGTCAATGATATAGCAGCCCACTACTCTCCTCCTGTAAATGACACAACTATAATCAAAGAAAAAGATCTGGTCAAACTGGACCTTGGAGTCCACATCAGAGGATGTATAGCAGATACCGCTGTTAGCGTCGGGGTTGATAATTCTCATCAAGCTTTAATCAAAGCGGCAGAAGATGCTTTAGAAGCAGCTATTAAGATCATTAAACCAAATATTCCAACAAATCGAATCGGCGAGGCGATTGAAACAACAATTAAAAAATTTGGGTTTTCCCCTATTGGGGATTTAACTGGACACGCTATGGCTCGTTATAATTTGCACTCCGGGATTACCATTCCAAACGTAAAAACACCTTTTGGCGATCTTTTGAAAGTTGGAGATGTAATCGCAATTGAACCATTTGCTACGAATTCAGTAGGTAAAATTGTTGAGAACAACTATGCCTACATTTATAGCTTTTTGCGGGAGAGACCTGTCAGATTGCAAGAATCAAAAAAGATTCTTCAAGTTATTAAAGAGAAATATGGTGCGCTTCCATTTGCAGAGCGATGGTTAACAAAAGAAGTCCAAGGAACTAAACTTAGGATTGCCTTAAAACTATTGCTCAATTCTGGCGTGATCAGAGCATATCCGATATTGAGAGAAAAAAATAGAGGTTTAGTTTCTCAAGCTGAGCATACTGTCATAATAACTGAAACTGGTTGCGAAGTAATTACTCGCTAAATATTTTTAGAGGAAACTTAGGAATTATTGGAAATATAAGAAAATACAATTCAAAAAGGAACTAAGTGTATGTATTCTTTTAAAGCAATAATTAAATTATTATTAGTTTTTCTAGTAATAGTTCAAATTTCAGCAGCCCAAGAATTGCCGTTTGAATCATTCACTGAAGAGACGAATCTGCCCTCAGGTATAATTGAGATTAAAATCCAAGAAAATGGCTGGGTTTCGGTTAGAGCTGGAATTGTTGCCTATGGTCGCACTGAATTAAGCCTACCCTACAAAACAGATAACCTAGAGGTGTTTGATGCTGAAGGTACGCTGCCTTATACCAAAAATAAAACTATTTTGGTTTTCACTCCAAGAGCAAACGAAACTTATATCTCATTTTCAACTGATGCCTTAACTTCCAAAAGTGGTTCAATATGGGTTTTAAATTTCACTTCTCCAACTTTATTTGAAATGCTAGAGATTAATGTCTATTTATCAAATGCTATACTAAGAAGCTCTGAATCTTATCCTAAAACTGAACCTTTCGTTGAACCATTCAACAATCAAATAAAAATTTCATGGCTAGTCTTTGCTCCAGATGAGCTTGATTTCACAATAAAATATCAGTTAAAAACAGCAGAAGTCTACAAAAACCAATGGTTAATGCTATTAGGAACAATTTTAATTTTAATTGGAGCAATTAGTGGGATTATCTATTTAAAAAGAAGAAAAATGTTGCCAAAAAGTCAACTTCAGGTTATTCCCCCAGCCCTTAAAGTTATTTTGCCAACATTAGATGAAAAAGAAAGAAAAATTATAGAAGAATTATTGAAAGCTGGTGGAAAAACTACACAGGCTAAATTATTTCACCTAACTGGACTTCCCAAATCCAGTTTACACAGGATTCTAAAGGAACTTGAAAATAAGAATTTAATTAAAATCACTGAGATCGGAAAAACAAATCTAGTGGAGTTAGCAGGTAAGTCACTCGGAGAAAATGTTCCAAAATAATTATTTTCGTTCCAAATTGTCCCTAGAAAGTTCCAGGATGGATATTTCGTTCGTTCCGTATAATTTTAAAGCTGGTGATGAAAAATGAAAAAATCCATAATCGGAGCTATAATTGCGACAATCGCTCTATTTTCAGGGATGGCCTATCCAGCTTTTGCTCAGCCTCAGCAAGATGTTCCTCATCCCAAGTGGTTTCCACTGTTTCCAGCCATCATGTATGAAGCGAAAGGGTTTGCATTTGAGGGCGGTGATACGAGCAAATACCATGTTTTTGGAATCAGAGTGACTAAAATACGGGTTCCTCCAGTAAGGGAAGGATGGTTCGAAGAAGAGGAGATAAACATATCTGAATTGCGAACAATGTATCGGGGATTCGCGAAGATAGGGTCTGATATCTACCGACTTGAGAACATAACGATAAGTGATAATGTATTCTCGGCCAAGTTAGTTAAGCGCATGCAAAATGCCACACAGGTAACGGGTACAATAATGTTAACATCTCAGCGATATGAAGGCTTGCGCGTAGCTACAGGCGAAGCAAACATCAATGGGGTCAATTACAAACTCTTTTCATTAGTTTCAGTAAAACGCCCACATCCGCTTAGACCGGGTCCTTAGTGCCTTCTAGACCAGGCCCTCCTTGATGCCTTAAGCAACTCAGCTCTTTTTTTCTTTCTTTATTTTTTTATTATTTGATCATTTGAAAAAATCAAATAAAAAGGCTGATTAAAAAAGCATTTGGTTAATTTTATCTTAATTTCGGTTAAAATTTTTAATCAAAATTTTAGTTGCATATTTATTTAAGTTAGTTTTTTAATAAAAAACATCGGTCAAATTGAAGCTTAGGACTAGGGACTTTATCAAATCGAAAGATAAGTTGTTTCTCGGAGTGGTTTCCTACTACCACCCAAAAGATAGAATCATCTCTTTCTTGAGGTATTATCCCTATACTTATGGGGATCGAGAACTTAATGGGCAACGATACTCAAAAGTTGAATCTACTGAAAATTCTTTTGATTATTTGCGAAGTAATTTTCCAAAGTATATTTTTCAATGTGATATGACTCTTTCTAAATTACAAGCAGCTCCATTAGAAAAGATAGAGAAGGTATATCATCCAAATGAGAAATTGAAAGAACTCTTTAACACAATTAGAGACCCCCTTCAACAAAAGACTATAGGCATTGCAACTTTCTTTAATAACACAGTTGGAATCCCGCTCGAAAAACTCGGCATTTCTGGTTCACTTTTAATTGATTTACATTCCCCTAGTTCAGATTTGGACTTCGTAATATACGGTCTAGATAACTTTGAAAAAGCTAGAAAAGCCTTAGCAGAAATTCTCTATAAAGAAAGGCAGACTCTATTTAGAAGACCAAAACTTCTTGAATGGATAAAAATATACAAAAAGAGGAAAATTGACCCATATATTTATTCTCTTAAAGAATTTATTTGGCATGAACAAAGAAAATTTAATAGAGGAATTTTTAACGAAGCTTCTTTCGATATTTTAGCTGTTAGAGATTGGTCAGAAATAAAAGGGCGATATGGAGACAAAAAATTCGAGAGACTGGGGAAAATAAAAATTAGAGCTAAAATTGCAAGTTCAAAATTTGCTTTTGATTACCCCGCTACATACCAAATTGCTGAAGCTGAAGTTTTAAATGGACCCAAAATCGAATTGAAGGAAATAGCTTCTTATACACATACTTTTGTCGGCCAAGCTTATAAAGATGAAATTGTTGAAGCAAATGGTATACTTGAACGGGTCTATGAGAAAGATAAAATAAAATATTATAGAATTATAGTTGGCACAACTCGAGAAGCTAATGATGAATATTTAAAAGTAATCTCACAAAAAACTAATTTTAATTCGGGTTTTTTGCATTAAAAGGCAAAATTTAAAGTTTAAAGAGCAAACTTATACATTGAAGAACAACTATGGCTGAGACATATGTGGGAAGAATTTGAACGATATTTTGCGAAGTATCCGGCTCAGCTAAAAGTAGCTCAACTTCTGCTGGAAAAAGGTTTTCAAATAAGAGAAGATGGAAAAGTTGTCTCAGGTAACATTGAAATCCCTCATACCCAGATTGCTAAGGACATTGGAGTTGACAGAAGAGTAGTAGATGTCACTACTTCTAGAATACTAAAGCACCCAAGATTGAAGAAACTTTTTGCCAATTTAGGGTCAATAGCATTCCTAAGAGATGTGGCTAATGAACTCGGATTAGGGGTAATTGTTATAGTTGCTGATGACCCAAAGCAACCAGGCATACTCGCCAAGATTGCAACAAAAGTTGCTGAGCGCAATATTAGTATACGCCAAGCTACTTCAGATGACCCCTATCTAGTGTATGAACCAAAACTTACTATTATAACGGATGTACCAGTGCCTGGAGAATTAGTAGCTGAACTTTCAAAAATTCCAGGGGTGAAAAGCGTTACGATTTATTAATAGAAGTAGTAATTAACTCTTCATGCAATTTTTTCATTCTACTAATCGCTGGATGATTTTTTCCTAAAGTTTTTTCTAATAAACGAAGTGATGTATCAATTGAAACTTCTTCAACCCCAAAAATTAAGTTGTCTGCGTGAGCAACAATTTTTTCTTCTAAAGTAACGGGCAAAAAATCGCGATTTGGCAGCCCCAATTCTTGAGCTTCATCCGCTGGAATACCGGCTCCAATATGCCTTTCTATGATATTTGCCAACTCTTGGGGCAAACCTCTATCCTTAATTAATTCAGCTCCAACTACTCCATGGGAAACCCCATGTGTTTTTGATCTGCCTATGTCGTGTAAAAGTGATCCAATCTCAACTAACTCTAAATTGATGTTAAATCCTCTCTCTTGAAGTTTTCTTGCAATAGCCATTGCTTTATTTGTAACTGCTTTACAATGTTCAATAACATTTTTAGAACAGCCAGATTGTTCTAAAATTAGCAACGCTTCTTTGCGCGAGGGTAAATCCAACTATTTTCCTCGCTTTTCGCCTTCTAGTCTTTTAATCTGGCGCTCAAGTGCTCTAACTGATCTGATGTTATCTTGCTGAGTCAGCGCTCCACCACAATTTGGGCAAGTAAAATTGTGTTCAAAAGCAGTAGTAAATGGAAGCCTGGAGCAATCGCCTTCAGCACCGTTGTTAGAAGCACACACAAATAATATTTCATGCTGTTTTTCAAATTCCAATTGCTTTCTCAATTGTCCGATGACATTCTCCTTTTGACTATTGAGCTGATAAATCGCATTAAATAGGTCCAAGTGCCAGATATAAGTCAACCAGCCAGAATCTTTCTTACGAATCCTGCGATAAGCAGCTAATCGATTTTCATACAGTTTATAAAGGGTTCTTCGCACTACATTCAATTTAAGCCCTGTTTTTTCTGCCAGCTGCTCATCTGTTGCCTCTTTTTTTCCTCTCAATGCTCTTACTATAATCAGGCCTTCTTCGCCGGCCACGTTTTGCAGGTAATCAACAATAGTAGGGTCGCGCAATAATTTATTTTCAACTTTCATTTTGACACTCGCTGGACTTGTTCTGAAAACATTAACACTCAGTTTAGAATCAATACAACAATATAATGGTCGTTCATTATTAAAGTAGTTTACGAAACCTTATCTCAGAAAATAGAGCCAACTGTAAGTTCAGTACATTTATCGAAGCTCAATACAACCGTAATTTTTTTATTAAAAGAGTTATTATTAAAGTCTACCAAAAAAATTGAGAAAGTACATTTTTGAAAACAAATTTTTACAAAAAGTGTTTCTTATTTAAAACTTTAAACATAGCTCAGAGCTTGGTATATCCTTCTAACTAATTTTTTAGCCCGCTTCAAAACATTAATCCTTGTTGATCCCTTAACAAAAACAGTTGCCACAGGCTCCCTTTGGTCGATTATAGAACCTTTTAGGGGTATATCTCGGATTCCTTTATATGCTCTAAAATCCCTGACTACTTTTGATCTGAACTTTGCAAATGCGGTCATTCTAACTGCATAGCCACGACAGCCTACTTTTTCCGGTAAAATTCCTCTAAGAGCTTCTAAATGAGCTTTTACTAAATTCATGCCAGTAACAGCCTCGATACACTCAAATGAACCTTGAAATCTCGGATTAACTTCCATAACTATAGGACCCTCTCTTGTAAGCACAAAGTCAATTCCGTTTGACCCGACCAATTTTAATGATTTTGTAATTTTCTTAGAAATAGTTTTAATTTCATTTTCAAATCTTGTTATTAACGGAACAACGTTGCCACAATACTGAAAATCTGTCCTGCCAAGTTCTGACAAACCTAAGAGCTGTTCGTTTATTGTAATAATGATTGAGTCCTTGCCAGTTGAGAGCAATGATGCGCTTGCAGGGATTCCATCTATAAACTCTTGAATTAGCATATTCTCATTGAATTTTTGGAAGTCAGCTGGGCTTTTGACTAAGCGTACACCTTTTCCTCCTGCTCCAAAAATTGGCTTTATAACGACCGGATAACCGAAATTTTTTGCAACTTCTTTAGCTTCTTGAGAGCCTGAAACAATTTCAGTAGTTGGAGTTGGCACGCTAAGTTGCTTGAGTTTTTTTAAAAGCCAAGACTTATTCGATAGCTTGTGAACTTTAGATGGTTCGTTTCCAAAAATGGGAATTGGAAGTTTTATTTTTGAAAAGTCTAGCCCTGATGTCAGCAATGCCCCATCAACTTTGCCATAAAACTTCTCTGATAGCATAAGCAGTTTCTTTGGATCAAATTTTTTAGAAATAGGTTCGGTAAGCTTATTCTCCGCTTGATGTGCGATTGAGCTTAAAGAATCTGCACATTCTCTTAAATCTAAACAATCAAAAAAATCAGCTGCAAAAACCTTAAGTCCGAGCTTTTTTGCTGAACAAACAATTGGTCTAGTATTTACTCCTATCACTAGAACTGACTCTATTTTTTGCAAACTTTTTTGCCTCTGGCTACAACTTATGCAAGCTCGCCTTTTTTATATGATTAACAATCTACTTTTCCAATCTTATGGTTCAGAATAGGTATAATCTCGATTATGATTCGATAGTTCAGCAGGAAATAATATGTCAACAAAAAAAGAACAAAAATACAAATTTCTGCTGAAAGTTATAATTCTAAAACATTCTTTAGTATGCGTAAGAATACTCTGTTTTTTGTTAAAAAGCAAAATTTAAGTTAGCTTTATTTTTCAAACTCCTATAAAGGAAATTATTCTATACTAATTCTTTTCTTTTTACCATCGAGTATAATTTTGAAATTATTTAAAAAGTTCCTACCGATGATTGCTATGGGTGCTTTTTTTGGATATATCTTCTTATCTACTATTGCTATTTCAACTTCGCTTTCAAATCCATCAACTTCCATTAAGGCTTTTGAAACAATAATCTCAAAAGGTTCAGTAGATCCGAAACCAGATAATTTTTCTCTTCTTAACTCTTTCAGTTCTAACACATCGCCTAGATCGCTCCTAATTGTGACATATTTTGCTCCAGTATCAACCAATGCTGTCTGTTTAATATCTTCCTTTTTACCACGGATTTTTAAAGGAACAAAAGGAGCATCATCAAGATAACTCCAACTCCTCACAGTATCGCCTTTGTTTGCTCATCCGGTCTAAATAACTCTTTAACAAACAGCTCTTTTCCTTTGGATACTGTTCTTGCTTTTTTTACAGCCTCTTTTATGTCCTCCCCAACTGCTACTAGTTTTCCATCACAAAATACTGCTATTTTACCGTAGTATTTTTTTAGCAGTTTTTTTTCCATTTGTTTATAGGCTATAAAGTCTCTATCAATCGCGTCTAGCACCATTGTTTTCACCTGGGAATATTATGTGCGACATAAACTTTAAACCTTATTATTAAACCAATTTGAATAAAGATAAAAGAGAGATAACCAGAGTATTCCATTATTAGCGTTCAAGCCGCTGAAAGCGAGTTTAAACCTTTGATAAATTACTCACCAACAAGGTAAAGAACTGGCACAAAATAGCCTGTTAACAGAGTCTGAACATTCAAAAAGTTAGCTTGTATGTTTTGTAACTTTTTTGCCTCTGGCTTGTGGGATTACCTCAAGCTTTGCGCCTTCAAATTCTTTATGTAAGCCTTCCCTCTCAGAAAGCCTATCAAGGAAAACACCTAGGGCGCTGACCTCTGAAATAGGTTGAGACCCGATTGCAACATTAAAGTCAGCTAATTGAAAAACCTCAGCTGGAACTTTCTCAGCGCCAACAACAATAAGTTTATCCTTCTTTGAGTTTTTAATTTGATTAAGAACATCATCGATGTGCAAGCCATAAATTGTCAAATGGATTACTTCTCCATTTTTCTCTTTCCAATCTCGAATAACTTTTTTCCAATCTTTTTCATGTTTTATTTCAAATGGTCCTCCCCATTTTTCTACAACTTTTTTAATAGATTCTTCTAAACTCCCATCCTTAGCCCCAGAATACATTATAGAAAAGACCCCGAATGCTCTAGCAGTTAAGGCTACATGCGTTGAAACTCTTTGGTCCCTATGTAGGCGATGCCCGAGCCTAAGCACTACAATTTTTGTCATGGCTTTTAACTCAAGAATAAAAAGTGAATTTTTTGGTTTTTAAATGCATGCGACTGGGAGATATTTTTTAGGGATGACCTGTATAAAAGGTTGGCAAGAGCATTTCTATATTTGGCTATCCAAACTCCTTTTGGTGGCTCTTGCCAGCTTTTTAAATCTAAGATTGTGACAGAACTAGAATAAGACATAATCAAAATATCTATAGGCCTAAGAAGCAAACTAGATCACCCCTTTTCGATAGAGCTCATCAAGTCTCTTGGGGTATTCTTTAAAAACCTCTTCTGCTCGGCAAGGCATATGGTTTAAGCAGATACTCGGTTTATTCTTAAATGATTTGCATATCTCATTTACTTCTTTTTTAAGGCAGCCTATTCTTTTAATTTCGGTTTCGCTTACATTCAAGCTTTGGATATCTTGAGATGTGTCTTCAATTTCAGCCTCTAAAATTTTGAAAGCATGAAAGAAGCAAACGCAAGTTTCGACTTCAGGATACTCCATACACTCCTTCATTAAGTCTAAATGATATTCTAAACTCTCTATTCTCTTGATAGAATTCTCCATATTTACTCCTCTTGTTTACTAGATAGCTTATCTGTCAAATGGCAAATTAGCGGTTGAACTGAATATGCTCCTGGATCGTATAGAGTATACTTCTTGTTGTCAACTTCGAATGTAGTTTGTCTCTCTTGATATGTTGTCCAAACGACCTTTTCAACTACTTTAGAGTCATTAATTCCTAAAAGATCAATTAGTGTTACTTGATCTCTAAACCTTTTGATTGCCTCGGTAGGAAGGTTCTTTATAATCGCAATTGGCGCTCTGCTTCCAATAATATTTTGGTTTTCATCAATTCCATTGAGAACAAAACCCCTCCGGGGAAATAAGACTGTTGTTTATCCA